>JAGQPX010000049.1 GCA_020426505.1 Planctomycetaceae bacterium
CGCGATTCTCGGTGTCGACGAATTGGCCGAAGAGGACAAGCTGGTCGTGCATCGTGCCCGTCGTATCGAGCGATTCCTCTCGCAGCCGTTCTATGTGGCGGAAGTGTTCACCGGCAAGCCGGGCAAGTTCACGTCACTCGAAGAGACGATTCAGTCCTTCGAGGAAATCTGCGACGGCAAGTGGGATCACCTGCCCGAGTCTGCCTTCATGTACGTGGGCGGCGTCGAAGAAGCCGCTGAGCAGGCAAAGAAGATGGCTGAGCAGGGTTGAGACTCGAGGGTTCACTCCATCCCCGCTCGTGAATTGGCCCACTTTTATGAACCAGCAACAGAACTCGCGACTGACCTATGATCGCTGCCACTGAACTTCGTCTGGTCCTCGTCACACCTGAGACGACACTGCTCGATGAGCGTGTTCGGTCGATGCGGTTTCCCATGTATGACGGACAGATCGGAGTGCTTCCCGGCCGGGCGCCGCTCGTGGGCCGTCTGGGGATCGGCGAACTGAAGCTCGAAAGTTCAGCCGGCGGTAGCGTGCGATACTTCATCGATGGTGGGTTCGTGCAGATCAAGGGATCGGTTGTGACCCTGCTGACGGATCGCGCGATCCCTGCGGATGAGATCGACGTCAATCAAGCGAAAAGCGATCTTGCCGTCGCGCTGGCCGAGGTCCCGACTTCGGAGGAGAGCTTGGCTGCCAAAGAGCGAGCAGTGGAACGGGCTCGCCGCATGTCCAGTTTGGGATAGCCGTTCGCGCCTCCCCAATAACGCCTGCAAAGTCGTCCCAGCTTGCGTCACCGCTACGTGGTGGAATGACGTGCGCGAAATGGCAGATGGAACGAGTTCTCGAAATCTGCCGGTTTCCCTCTCAGCCGATATCGATCACAGGACAGAGAGTTTCTGCACGTCGAGAAGGAGTTCGGACTGATGCGAGTGATTCACACGTCACATCATGGACCAAGGCACGCCAACGAAGCAGCATGCGACTGGTTGGAAGTCCGCCTAGGACGGACCCGGTTTCCGCATCGACCGTTGTTTTCCAGCCGGATCTTGATTGGCTCCGGGACCAACTGTCATCTTCAGTTGGGTGGCGATGTGCCGATGCTGCACAGTCTGCTCACGTTTGAGAATGGCTGCTGGACGCTCGACGTGATTGCTCCCGAGCCGACGCTCTGTGTGAATGGAGAAACGTGCCGTCATCGGAATCTTTGCATCGGCGATCAGATTCAGCTGGCCGAATTTGAGTTCGTATTGTGTCGCAGTGAGAATGGATGTCCGAGAGACGAATCCGGCAGACCGCACTGGCGATCAGTCTCGTCGGTAGCTCATGAGGGGCAGGTTGCAGAACTCTCAGCGGCCGAACTCTTACAGCGAATGGAAGCGGAGATGAGCTTGGTCGAGAGTTTTGAGGAAGGCCGTCGTCGTGGTGCGAAGGCACTGCTGGAGGCGGCCGTCGCCCGGCCGCAGATTCTCAGCTTCCGTAATCGACAACAATCGGGGCAGCGCCGGGCCGCCTGAATGCTCATCATTCGACAGGTGGATCGGGGAAGAGCATGCTGATGCTTGAACGATCGTGGATGGACTGAATGGCCTGTGCAAACAAGTGTGCGACGGAGATCACGGTGATCTCGTCAGAGATGCCGTCGGGTTGGCCTTCGATCGAGTTTGTGATGAACAGCTGCTTGATGTGGCTGTTCGCAATTCTCTCTGCAACGCCTTTCGACAGAGCGCCATGCGAAACGGCAGCATAGATGTCGTTCGCGCCCCGTTTCTTCAGCAGATCCGCCATTGAGATCAGCGTTCCGCCGGAGCTGGTGAAGTCGTCCACGATCAGGACGTTCTTGTCGGTCACATCGCCAATGAGTTCGAGTACTTCCGCTGTCTCCGTGTGGTCTTTGCGTGTCTTGTTGCCGATGACCACCGGCACGCCCAGATACTTGGCGAACGCAGAGGCACCCTTCGCGAAACCGACATCGGGACTGCAGACCACGAGGTTGGGAATGTTCAATTGACGGATGTGGTCCGAGATGACGTATCTCGCAAACAGATGATCGACCGGGATGTGAAAGAAGCCCTGAATCTGCGGCGTGTGCAGATCCATCATCAGGCAGCGGTCAGCCCCCGCTGCCTCGATGGCATCCGCACAGACCCGGGCCCGGATCGACACGCGCGGCTCATCCTTCTTGTCCCCCTTGGCATAGCTGAAAAAGGGGATAACGGCCGTCACCTGCTGAGCGGAGGCCCGCTTGAGGGCATCGATCCAGAACAACAGTTCCATGAAGTTGTCGTTGACCGGGTGATGAATGCCCTGAATGACGTAACAGTCTCGACCGCGCACGTTCTCCAGCACCCGGACGAAGGCGTTACCGTCACTGAATACGTGTGCCTCGGAGGGCATCAGTGAGATGCCCAACTCGTCGGCGATCGCCTTGGCGAGGAGTGGATTTGCAGAGCCGGCCAGCAGCGCCAGTTCGCCTTGAGGAGGTTGGAAGGGCTGAGCCCGGGGGCCGGACGATGTACGTTGAGCCATGAGTTGTCGCCACAGGTAAACGATGCAGTCGAGTGACCTGCATCATATCGGGCTGTGGACGACGAACAACCTAGAGAGTTTGAGACGCCTGACACCGACTCTGATCATGACATGGAGATCTGCTGCGTTGCGGGCCACTGTTTGCCGAGCGGCGCCTTGGCGAAGACCACGCCAGGAGGAACGCTCAAGCCACAAACGATCACCGCCAGTGCATTCAGCACCCGCAACGCAGCAGACCTCCCCTTCAGATCAATTTGGTTGTTCAAGTCGCCGTGTCGGACGATTGTGATCTCCTGAATTCGATCGTCCATCGGTTGATCACTCCCTTGATGGGTGAAACGATGCCGCACTGGTCATCGTGCGATTCGTTCCTGTGGCGATCCGATTGAAGAGGATTGTCGAACGGAGCAGGGGCATCAGTCTGTGAGGCATCACACATCAGCGGGAAGTCGTGTGAGATTGAAAGAGAGTCTCACGAAAAGAGATCGGAGGGGCAGATCAGCTGAGCGTGGGGCAGGTTTTTTAACCTGCCAAATTGATTGAGACAAGCAGGTTGGAAACCTGCTCCACATCGAATTCTGCTGGCGACTTGGAGAGAGCGTCGCAATGTGAGATAGTACACGGACGAGACCACAGTCGTTGTGCTTAATTGCGTTGAGGACAGTGATTCGCCGACGGTTTGTGCGACAGAGCGAGTGCTGTCATCCAGACATGGACCATGACCCACAGGGGAGGAACACTCATGAAGCGGACGGAAATGAACAGACGGGACTTCACACGACTGACGGCTGCCGCCTTTGGTGGCGTGGTCGCCGGCTCGATGGTCGGTTGTGGCGACTCGGGCACAACGGAGCCGGCACCGGCAGGCGGGGATGCTGCACCCGCTGGCGGGGGCGATGCGGAAGGGGGCGCCGCCGCAGCCGATGGGGCGAGCGAAGAGGTCTCACTCCTGCTGGAAGAGCCGCACGTCTGCCGTGGGCTCAACACGTGTATGAACAAGGGCGCCAGTGGTGAGAATGCCTGTGCGGGACAAGGGACGTGTGCGTCTGTTGCAGAACATTCTTGTACTGGTCAAAACGAGTGCAAGGGGCAAGGTGGCTGCGGAGGAAAGGAAGGCGAGAACTCCTGCAAGGGCGAGGGCGGCTGTGGCGTGCCTCTTGAGCACGGCTGGGAGGGCGTGCGTGAGAAGTTTGAGGCGGCGATGAAAGCGGCCGGCAAGGACTTTGGTGCCGCCCCGGCTGCCGGGTGATCCTCCACGTTGAGTCAGGCAGACGCTGCATCCCGGATGAAATGATCATTCGGGATGCTTTTGTCTGCGTTCCTCAGTCATTCGTAATCTGGTGATGCCAATGCCGGCACCTCGGCTCGGACATCCGCTTCTCGGAATGGGCGTCGGCTTGCGGAGCGTCCATTATCCGCACATTCTCGCACACCAGCCGGAGGTTGACTGGTTCGAGATCATCTCCGAGAACTACATGGACTCCCGGGGGCGTCCACGTTATGTGCTCGATCAGATTGCTGAGCGTTACCCGATTGTGATGCACGGGGTGTCGCTTTCGATCGGCAGCACCGATCCGCTCAATCACGAGTATCTGCACAAGCTCAAGGCACTTGCGGGCAGCGTCAATGCTCACTGGGTATCGGACCATGTCTGCTGGACGGGGGTGGCCGGTCGCAACACGCATGACCTGCTGCCTGTGCCTCTCACCGAGGAGACACTCAAGCACATGGTCGAGCGAATCCGCATCGTGCAGGACGTGCTCGAACGACCATTCGTGTTGGAGAATCCCAGCAGTTATGTGACGTTCGCCTGCTCGGAGATGCCGGAGTGGGAGTTCATCAGCCGCATGGCGGAGGAAGCGGATTGCGGATTGCTGTTGGACGTCAACAACGTCTACGTGTCGAGTGTGAATCATGACTTCGATCCCGTCGAGTATGTCGAGAACGTGCCTCACGAGCGAATCGTGCAGTGTCATCTAGCAGGTCACACGAACTGCGGAACGCACCTCATCGACACTCACGACGGACATGTGATCGACCCGGTTTGGGAACTGTATCGTCGGGCCCATCAGCTGACGGGAGGCATGTCGACGCTCCTGGAGTGGGATGCCCGCATCCCGGAGTTCCCCGTGGTTCATGCCGAGGTGCTCAAGGCAAAACAACACATCGCAGATGAGTTGGAGCGGGTGGCGAAGGGACGTAACAGTTCGAGAGACGATTCACCTATCACATCAGGGGATGCCGCGATCGTCACAGAGCCGGTTGTGCCTCATCCTGCGGTGCTGGTGACGGCGGAGGTCGAATGAACGAACCCGTCCATCAACTCGATCGTCTGCAACGCTGGATGCAGTCTGTGATCACACATCCGGAAGGTGTGTCAGCCGGCATCGAGTCGGAGACGGCCCGCGAGCAGTTCGACATCGATGTCGATGAGATCGAGACGGTCATCAGTCGTTCAAAGGCACTCAACAGCATCGAACGTCTTCACGTTTACGGAAACGCCTATTACGCTCGGCTCATCGAGTGCATGGCGGGCGAGTTTCCAGCAACACAGACGGCACTCGGCGAGGAAGCGTTCGGCGGGTTCGTGATGGGCTATCTCCAAGTCTCGCCGTCGACGAGTTACACGCTCGGTGATTTGGGACGGAAGTTCCCGGACTATCTCGCGGAGTCGCGACCGCCGCGTGAGATTCAGGGACCGGACTGGGCCGACTTTCTGATTGAGTTGGCGACGTTGGAACTCGCCTACAGCGAAGTGTTCGACGGTCCGGGTGAAGAGCAGATGGAGTTGCTGCGGGCGGACGATCTGCTGGCGATCTCGCCCGACAAGTGGGGTGACTCGCGATTACGGACGGCGGCGTCCCTGCGATTGTTGAGGTTCCAATTCCCGGTGCAGGAGTATGCGGCCGCAGTGCGTCAGGGGAATGAGGCAATCGTACCGCAGCCGTACGACACGTGGCTGGCCATCAACCGTCGGGACTACATCGTCCGCCGTCGTCCACTTCCCGAGTTGGCGTTTGTCATTCTGGAGCAACTCCAGCAGGGAGCCCCATTGACGGATGCGATCGAGACCGCGGTGGCCGATCACAACGTCGACATGACGGGATTTGCCGATCGACTGCGGGAGTGGTTCGGAAGTTGGACGCGCGATGGGTACTTCGTCGACGTTGAGATTGACTAAGTTACAGGGTGACAAAATAGTTATCAGCGGCGGTGTCGATCGTCTCTTCGTTCATTTCACACGGCCGACCGTCAAACTCACAGAACGTCTTGACCTGGGTGAGCAAGTCTCGAGGATGGCAGTAGCGGAAGCTGCGTTCCTTTTCGATGAAGTGCTTTTGGACCATGTAGTCGTAGGCAGCCTGATTGAATGGCACACCGAGTTTGTCAGCCATGATCTTGAACACGTTGAGGAATTGCGCGTCGGTCGGGTTGGGAGCTTCGACCTTGTAGGGGATGCGGCGGAGGAAGGCTTCGTCGACGAGGTCTCTCGGCGCGAGGTTGGTCGAAAAGACGATCATCTGCTCAAAGGGGACGCAGATCTTTTTGCCGCTGGGCAGGTTGAGGAAATCGACCGCCGTTTCGAGTGGCACGATCCAGCGGTTGAGCAGATCGGTCGGGCTGCATCGTTGACGACCGAAGTCGTCGATGACGAGCAGACCACAGTTACTCTTCATTTGCAGGGGAGCTTCAACAACGCCGCTGGTTCCGACGACCGTCATCTCCAACTGTTCCAGCGTGAGTTCACCACCAGCGATGACGGTGGGGCGGACGATCTTGATCCAGCGATGGTCGATCTTTGGATCATCACTGGGCGGGGCGGCCTCATGAACGATCGGGTCGTACAGACGCACGATTTCGCCGTCATAGACCAGCGAACGGGGAATCCAGATGTACTTGCCGAATGCTGAGCAGATGCGCTGGGCAATGCTGGTCTTTCCGTTTCCGGGCAGTCCGTAAAGAAACATGGCCTTGCCGGCGGCGACCGCTTGTCCGACCTGACTGAAGAAATGGTCCGGAAGCACGAGATCGCTGACGGCTTTCTTGAGGTCGTCCTGGCTGGGAGGCTTCGCCCGCAATGACTGCTTCTCGACAGAGTCGATCCACTCTCTATGCGTGACCGGTGTTGCACCAAAGTAGGTTGACTGCTCTCGATACCGCTTGGCACGCTCCCATCCGGTGGCGGTCAGTTCATAAATGAAATCCTGCATCGGAGCCGACGTCTTGTGGGAGACGAGTTGTTCCTTCTTGAGGCCGCGCAGGTAATCGTCCATCAAGCGAAACGGCAGGCAGATTTGAGTGGAGATGTCGCGACCGCTGGCCGTGCCTCGATTCTGCAGAAACTTCAACACCAGCGATTCAACGAGGTGCTCAGAGATGTTCGCACTCGCGAATGACTCGGGCGCAGGAGGAATGAACCCCGCATCTGCCTCAGGGGGTTTGCCCTGTAACTCTTGCAAGGCTGACGATTTCAGCACCCCGGATATCTTCAACGCATCAAGTTGTTCCAGCAGCATGGCCCAGACTCCAGTTAAGTTGTTTTCTGCCAAAAACTTTAGCTTGAGAATGTGGGGCGATCCCCGATACGGAAACTCAACAGGGTGAGTTCGTGTCGGTCTGTAGGGAGTGTGACGGAGGATTTGCAGTCGTGAGGTCCCATGACTGCCTCAGTTTCACTGCTTGGGGGGAAAGTGGCGAGTTTGACGGTTATATGGGTTGGGAAATGTGAAAAACACGCTGGCGAGCGGCACATTGACAGGACAGACTTGGCCAGATAGATTGCCGCGCGCTTGGAGCCATCGCGCGGTCACGGAGACCATCGGAGATCAGCGATTATGTCGAATCACGTTCGACCATTCAGTGCACAGTCGACCCCAACTCGGAACGGTGCTTCGCGAGCGTGGGTTGGATTCCTCTGTCCGATGCTGTTGCTCATCGCATTCGGATGCGGCCAACAACCCGTGTCGACCATGCAAGCTTGGGATGATCCAGTTGCGACGTCTGCTAAGCTGATGACCGACGAGCGTCGGGAGTCTGCAGATGGCGACAGTCGGTCGACAGTGCCTGTCGCATTGGTTTCGCCGACGGCCACTTCGTGGAAGCCGCGTGGCCCCGTGAGAGACTGGCAGTCGATCGTTATCCATCATACAGCGACCGAATCCGGAAGCGTCGAGAGTATTCACCGAGTCCATCAGCAGCGGACGGATGCTGCGGGAAATCCGTGGCGAGGCATCGGATATCATTTCGTAATCGGTAACGGGCAAGGCATGGAGGACGGGGCTGTCGAGCCGACCTTTCGCTGGCGGGGACAGTTGGAAGGAGCACATGCAGGAGTGAGTCGCTACAATGAGCAGGGGGTCGGTGTCTGCCTGGTCGGAGACTTTGATCAGCACCCGCCCACGAAAGCCCAGTTGGCATCACTCAAACTACTGATTGCCTGGCTGACTCAGGAGTACGGCATCTCCTTCAGTCAGGTGAAAGGTCATGGACAACTGAAGGCGACCGCCTGTCCAGGCAAGTTTTTTCCCATGGAAGAAGTGACGGATCATTATCTGAAGAACACGAGTCACCGGATAAATACTCTTGCAAGCCATTCAACCCTCTGACCGCGAAGGACGTGAGCAGATGTCAGACAGAACGGAGTCGCCAATCGATCGGGGTTCGGCTGTCTATTCCCAGCCCCAATGGGGTACCTACGTGCCAGCTTTGGTCGAAGAGGGTGCCTCAAGCACGTTGGACTCTGGAGTGCCGGCTGCGCATTGTGCGGTCTACACTCCTCGCTCGTACGAATCGGGATACGCCTACCCGCTGGTCGTCTGGTTTCACGATGAAGGAGGCGATGAGCGGGACGTGTTGAGCTGGCTGCCGCAGATCAGTGATCAGAATTATCTGGGAATTGGATTGCGTGCTCCCTTGCCGGTGACCAACGGGCTGCCCACTCGCCGGAGGTGGTCAACATCATCAGGTTACTTAGATCTGCTGGAAGACGAACTGGCGGTCAGTTTGTGTGACCTGGCGGATCGTTTGAATGTGCATCCGGAGCGGATTGTTGTCGCGGGAGTCGGACAGGGAGCAACGGTCGCCTTACGGATGTTGCTGCGTCGTCCTGAGTGGTTCGCAGCGGGGGTCTGCCTCAATGCCGACTGGCTACCGGACAACCGATTGGAATGGTGGGGGCAATACACCGGCAAGCCTCTTTGGCTGGGGCATGCTCAAGACTGGCGGTTGCTCACATCGAGATCGGCCATTCAGTCGAGCAAGTTGCTGAGGTCAGGCGGATTCGATGTGACTCAGCACTTCGACGACTTCGACGAACTACGTCCCATGGCGTTGGCCCGAGAAGTCAACAACTGGCTGATGCACAGGTTGATCGGTGAGACGTTGATCGCCTGAGTCTGACAACCGCTGATCAGGCGACTTCCTGAGCCCGGGTGCGGAGAGCCGTCATCAGCTTTGTGACGATTTCGTCGGTCGACTCGCGAACGGTGAGCGGATCGGTGCCGGCGTCGATCGCAGCGAGTTGCTCGTCCAGCTTTCCACGCCACACTTTGCATTTCTCCACCAGCCATTCACGATCTTCGACGGCGAGCGGGTCGTGAGGTGAATCAATCAGTGTTGAGCAACCATCGCGGAATTGGGTAATGCGTGTCTTGACACCCGCTGCATCGTCGGGGCGTTTCTTGAACCAGTCGTCCGCGGCTGTGGCGAGTTGAGTGAGGTAGGCATCAGCGGGTCCCTCGCCGGGGATGGCGCCCGGTTTGTCCCAACCCCACCCAGTTGGAGTTGCAGCTGGCTCGACCGGTGGATCGTTTTGGGTGACTTGTTGCCGGCCGGGATTGATCGGCAGATTGAGCACGCCCGCCTGTTGAAGTCCGAGGACCCCCAGCATGAGCATCGCGGCGGCGGCGAGAACGTATCGCCACATGGACGTACGTCGGTCCGCGACTTTGCCGGTCTGCATCTGCTCGGTCATCCGTAGGGTCGGGACGGAGACTTGAGTTGCGGAGTCTCCCGTAACCGTTTCCAGTGATGACGGTCTGGTTTCACTATCCTCTTTAAATGTTCCCGTCGGTGGAGCGATGGCCAGCTTGACCCGTCGCCATCCGGTCTCGGCAATCCGCTCGAACTGATCGTCAGCGGTGTCCGTCATCCGCTTGGACCAATGTTGACTGCCTGCGGCGAGCACGAGTTCCTGGAGATCGATGAGATGGCTGGGATGTCGAATGAGCGAGCGGACCTGCTTCGTGTCGAGAATGTTGAGGCCGTTCTCGATGACGTCTGGGATTTGTGTGCCGAGGATGTCGCCGAGAGTTTCGCCGTCATCGGAGCGACCATGAACGGCTGTCAACTCGGCAACAAGTGACGCGAGATTGAGACCGACGAGGTGTTGTTCGAGCCACTCGACCAACTCGGTGTGCGTCTCCGGCATGTCCATGGCAAAAAGGCTCATTTGTTCTCTCGACTCTCTTGGGATGGTTCACGTTCGACGTGAACCGTCAGTTTCATTCGGTCAGAACTCACTGAGTTTGACCAAGGCCGTGATGTTCGACACATGAGGTGAGTTGTGCTTTGGCCGTGTGAAAGAGCTTGTGAGCTCGGGCCGGCTGAAGGTTGTATCGTTCGCAGATGTCTTCATAGGATTCGCCCCCGAGTCGCAGGCGGACGAGTTTGGCGAGCTTTTCTTCCAGCTTGCCGAGACAGCGGTTGAGGATTTCCATCCGTTCGCGCTCCACGAGACTGTGTTCAGGCGATGCATCGTCAGCGGTGACCATGCGGAGGTCTTCGGCAAGATCAGGCCGACGCTTGCGACCTTCCTGGATGATGTAGTTGCGGGCGATGCGGAACAGCCAGGCCCGGAAGTTGTCGCCGTCGAATTTCTCAGGCAGGTGCTGCCAGACACGCGACCAGATCTCTTGATGGATGTCGTCGAGTTCACTGCGTTTCACCCGTGATGACAGAAAAGCCAGCAGCATGCGGGCATGATCCGAGTACAGTTGGGCATACGCCTCCTCCGCCTCCCGCCAGTGTCCGGGCGACTCATCGCGGACAGCGATAATGGAGAAGAGTTGGCGATCTGATTCCAGTGTGGATTGTGTGGTTTTGGTCATGCTTGAAGTCTGCGGCATCAGCCGTCCAAGATCAAGCCGACCATGTGTTTTCAAAGGCTCCAGCGTCATGGAAGCCCGGCTTCTCGTGAGAAACCGGACTTCCTGACCAGACCGTCAAGGTGACGTCGATACTCTCTGAGTTGTCATCTCAGTTCCAACGTCGTTTGACGGAAAGCTCGCAATCCGGAAGATTCCGGCTATGCTGGCTTAGTACCAGACTTTGACGTAGCTGACGACGGGAATGGCGATCTTCTTGGTGTATGCGATCTTCGCCTGGTAAGGCGTGCCACAGTGGTCGTAACGGGTGATGTAGCGGTAGTCGGTGACGTAGTCGTAATCGTAGGTCACGACCTTTTTGAGGTGATACGCCGGAGCGTGTCCATAACCACCGTAGCCGTAACCAGCGTCAGCGGAAGATGAAGCGAAAGTGAGTCCAGCAGCGGCAATTGCGGCGAAGGCGATCTTCTTGAAGGTGAACAGGCTTTTCATGATTCTCTCCTGGGTCAGGATGGTTTCGTTTGTTGGTTGGGAAGGTGTTTCCCGTCTTACACCCCCGCAAACGTGACCCGGAGATCGTTCTTCCGGAAAAAATTTCTTTTCGACGTAAATTGTTTTCCAGAGACAGGATGCCGCCGCGAGTTCGGACAGATTTCGGCGTAAATTGTCGCGATTCGGTTGGTCCGACGAGCGATTTGAACCCTGTTTTCGGGCGAGAGAGCCGCGTTAGGCCCCAAAAACGAATCAGGAGCCATCGGAAGGTCCGATGGCTCCTGCGGGATTCAGATTATTCGTGACGATTAGAACTGGCTGACGGTCTGTCGCGACTGCGGACCGAACAGATAGTTCAGGCTGAGCCGGAACTCACCCTCGAACTGGTGGTCGTTGCTGATCATCGGGAAACCGTAACCAGCGGTCACGATCGAACTATCGCCGACGAGGACGTTGACACCAAGGACCACATCGATGAGGTCGACCGAGTCGGCGTTACCAACCGTGTTGGCTCCACCATCGGTGACATAGTCTGTCGAACCAAGGTTGCGGTTCCAGTGAAGCTCGGCCGTCGGGGCGATTCCACGAATTCGTCCGCCACCGTACAGGTCCTGGTAGATCCAGTAGCCGGCACCAACGGAGAAGAACATCGCGGCAGCATCGTTGATGCGTCCCGAGGAGACGCCGTTGATGACAACATCGTTACCGTTCAGGTCGAAGTCGAACTGCAGGTAAGTCTGAGCGTAGAACTGGTCATTCGGCGTATACAACGCAGCCATGAACGGCAGTGCATGGATCGCATTCGAGTCCACCGACACCGTGTCAGCACCGACAGTCGCTTCGAAGCCGTCGCTGGTCGGGAATGAGAATCCAAGACCGGCGGAGTAGGCCACTGTGTTGGTGTTGTAGAGCAGGCTTTTGAGGAAGATCGTCAGATCACCCCATTGAAAGTCGCCGGTGTCGTTGATTCCACTGGCATTGTAGGTGTTGTCGATCGTGGCAGCGAAGGGCATCCGCATCTCGAACGACATGTCGCCGTTATGGAACGTCTTCTCAAAACCGGGTGTGAAGCGGTTGACCATCGCACCGTCACGTCCCCCACCGATCGCAGCCGGATTCTCGTTCAATGCTGTGTCGTGGAACAATGAGTAGTTGAGGAAGACGCGATCACGTGGAATCGGGCTGGTGTTCTCAGCTGTCTTCTGTCGACCGACGTTTCCACCTGCGGAAGCGGGGTTCGGACCCTGGAAAGGACTGCCTCCGATGATCGAATATGAGCCACCCGTCCCGAAGAAGTCACCGATCATGCCGGGTGCCGTTGCCTGCGGTGAGGTCGCAGCGGTACTGGCCTGAGGCGTTGAGGGATTAAAGGACGGCGGAGCTTGTTGAGGAGTCTGAGGCTGCTGAGGAGCGTCGGGTGAAGGCGGTGCATCCGGTGACGGAGGAGCGTTGTCGTCAATCTCCGGTGCCGGGGCTGGCTCATCGTGACTGGGAGCAGCCTTCCAGTTGTCCTGATGAGATGGCGGACAGTTCCACCGCGGCGGGCAATAGTTCCGGCAAGGCGGACATGGCCTTTGCGCGAACGCGACCGTGGGCAGGCCAACGGCCAACGTCGTCAGCATGGCGACAAAATAGTTTCTGAAATGTGGCATGGTAGGCCCCCTCCTAATGGGCTAGTTCGACCAACGAGCGTGGATCGAGTGTTCTTCGCCAAGTGGTCCCAACGAAGAAACAACGTCCTGTGTGTCAGCAGTGATCGTCCGGGAGAAGATTCGACCCGCAATACAGGAGGTCGAATCCTTGCCTTGTTTGCCACGTGCCGCCGGTTCATCCAGATGTTCCAATTCTCCGGCCGTTGCCGGATTGACAGTCGGCAATTCCAGCCGGTCGAGTTCACGAATCGCTGATCCGTTCGTAGGAGCCTCAGCGCCGAATTTGGCGATTTCTTTCCAACACCCTCCTTTTCCCCCGCGTACAAGTGGTTGATCGAAGAGAAAGCCTCTTTTCACCGACCTTAACCTGCCCGAATCTGCATCGCTCGGCTGCTCGTCCCCAGTGGTCTGCGATGCGTTTCGGGTGGGGTCGGGGTGTTGATAGAATCAGGAATCCATGAGACCAAGCTGGCAATGTCGATCGCCTTTGGGGATCACATCGCCACCCCCTGAGATCCCCCTCCATGACATTGCCGGGCTCGCCTGATGAGCCGGTCGGCGGAAGCGACGTTTTCGTGGATGACGTCAAAGCTCCCGTCGGTCGGTCCCTGTCGCTTGATGATTTTGTCGTGTTGAACGACGAAATCCGGTCATTCGTGCGCGCCGGGATTCCATTGGACATTGGGCTTCGCGGAACCGCCTCTCGTGCGGATGGCCAACTCGCGAACGTCGCCGCCCGGCTGTCCGAGCACATCGAACAAGGTCGATCGCTCGAGGCTGCGATCGAGGCGGAAGGCAATGTGATTCCCTCTGAGTATCGAGCGCTTCTGGAGGCGGGACGTCAGTCGGGCCGATTGCCGGAATTGCTTTCATCGCTGTCGGAATTGGGACAGTCGGTCGCCATTCTCCGGCGACAGCTCCGGCTCTCGATGATCTATCCGAGCATTGTGTTCGTGCTTGCCTACACACTGTTCACCGGGTTTGTGCTTCTTGTCGTGCCGCAGCTGCTGCGTTCACACGTGATATTTCGGACGCCGGAGACGTTTGTCATTCGGGTCCTCCGAAGTCTAACGGAGACCGTCGGGATTTGGGGGCCGATCATTCCGGGGGTGTTGCTGCTGTGCGTGATTCTGCTCTTCTTGCAGCGTCAATTCCTTTCACATGTCACCCCGCTGCTTGGAGGATCCGGTTGGCTGCCGGGCGCCCGCGATGTCGGTCTGTCGCGATTCTCGCGAGTGCTGGCCTTGCTGGTTGAACATGGCGTGCCATTTCCACAGGCGTGTCGACTCAGCGGTGCCGCGTCCGGCAACACCGGTTTGCAGAGTGCGGGGGAGCAACTCGCCTCGCAGATCGAAGCGGGAAACCCGATGTCGTCCGCCCTCAAACAAATCGCAGGTTTTCCTGCCTTCCTGAAATGGTTGATGACCGTCGGCGAGCAGCAAGGTTCGCTCGTCTCTTCGCTCAAACAGGCGACCGCGGTGTACGAGCAACGAGCATTGGCCAAACTGGATTGGTTCCGCCGCGTGGTTCCGCCGACGCTCGTGTTACTGTTCGGCGGCGTTGTGACACTGGTCTACGGCCTGTCTCTGTTCATCCCCATGACCGAGTTGTTGCGTTCGTTGGAGGAGGTCTCGCGATGACGCAGCACACTCCCTCTGACGGACATCAACCGGGTCCCTCGTCTCGCTCGACCGAGAGTGCATTCGAGTCGATCGCCACGTTGGTGACCGCCGGGCTGCCGCTTGAGTCCGGACTGCGTGCGCTCAGCGAAGAGGTGCCTTCCCGTCGACTCCGACGTGCGATGCGGCAGATGAGTGACGAACTGGCCAGTGGAAGAACGCCCGATGAGGTCTTCTCGCATCAGAGGAAAGGGCTGCCGCATTATCTGGCCGGACTCGTCAGAGCGGGCGTGCAGACCGGTCGATTGGGAGAATTCCTCGAACAGTTCCTGGTGAGTGTTCGCCGTCGTCGTCAGGCCACGGGTAGTTTCTGGAGGATGATGGCGTACCCGCTGTTCCTGATCCCGGTCGTGCTGCTTGTGGGCACCGGCGTGATGGGGGTCATCGTGCCGCAGTTCAAGGAGATCTTTGACAATTTCGGCGTTGAGCTTCCGGCCATGACCATGCTGCTGCTGAGCCTTTCGAGCAGGCCGTTTGTCATCGGCATGGGTGTGGCGATCCCACTCTTTGTCATCTTGGTGCTGGCGGTTTTAGTGTTGGGTCCGTATGTCCCCGGCCATGCGATTCGATTGCGACTGTTCCAGTCCATTCCGTTGATCGGGACCCCATCTCGGATGCGCGGACTGTCTGAGTTCTGTTCGATGTTCGGCCTGTTGATCCGAGGAGGAATTCCCGTCACCGAAGCCCTGAACATGACATCGTCAGCCTTGCAGGATGCGAATCTGCGACAAGGCACACGTCGACTCGCCGGTTGGGTCGGACGGGGCGATTCGCTCGAAGAGGCGGCCAACGGGTTGCCACACTTTTCAAAGGAACTCATCAGCCTGTTTCGCTGGGAACCGCGCGGCGACGCCTTCGGCGATATCCTCCAGCGCGCGGGCGAGGTCTACTCCGCCCGGTCGCAGGTGCAGGTGAGCGTGTGTTTGCTGGTGTTGCAACCTGTGATTTTCATCGGCCTCTCAGTGTCTGTCGGCTTCACTGTGATTGCCTTGTTTTTGCCGTTGGTCAAACTCCTCAACGAACTCTCGTAGTCACGATGGCACCTCTCATTCTGTACCTCCTGGTTCCCACGCTCGGCATCCTGGTGCTGATCGCGGAGGCGTTACGCCACAATGGCGAGAGGCAGTGGATTCGAGATGCCAGCAAGAGGGTCGTCGGGGCGTTGGGACTGTTGATCACGGGGATTGCTGTCTGCGGAACCGCATTCGTTCTGGTCGAGACCTACCCGTGGTCCGTCGGCGATGAGTCGTTGCTCGTGATCGGGACCGCTGCCTTCGCGGGATGCGCACTGCTCGCCTTGTTGATACTGACCGCAATCAATGCCATTCGCGTCGGCTTTTCCTCCGGGGCGGATGAGTCAGTCCGATTACTGGCCGAGGCGTCGCGGCGTTCAGGCCAACTTCAGTTGACGGCTTGGTGTTTGGTATTAGCGCCATTGCTTCAACTCGGGTTTACCGGGTTGTTCGTCATGTTGCCGTTGATCCTCGCCAGTGTTGCCATTTGGACCGCACGCAGATCACGTGAGAGTCACTTCCTATGGACGCTTGCGTTGGCAGTCGAGAACGACCTGCCGTTACCTGAGGAGATCGACGCGTTTGCAGTCCCGTTGTGGAGACGCACACGGCGCCGGTACAGGAGGTTGGCAGAACGTTTGCGGGAGGGACGCTCGCTGATGGATGGACTTGAGTTGGGAGGCGTGCTTCCGTCATCTGTCGTCGCAGAGTTGCGCGCGGCTCAGGCCGCGGGCACGCTTCCGATCGCTCTGCGAGCTGTCGCAGCACGACAGACGGACACATTGCTCAATAACCGCTTCAACGGGTCCATCGCGATCACATCAGTCTATGTGTGGACGGTACTGGCGACCGTGTTCGCCATCGTCGGCTTTCTGATGTATTGGATCGTTCCTAAGTTCAAAGAGATCTTCAATGACTTTGGCGTTACTCTTCCGAGTTGGACGACCCACATGATCCGCTTCGCCGATTGGTTCCTCGACTACTTTTACTTGAGCATGACGTTCCTCAGTCTGCCGATCCTCGTTGCGATCGGTGCAACGGTGGTTGGTGTCGTTGGCTGGGGGAATCTGAATTACCCGCTACTCATGCGGTGGTTCCCTCGCTGGGACGCTCCCGGACTGTTGCGTGGACTGGCGTACGCGGTCGACGCGAAGCGGCCACTGTCCGAGACACTCGAAGAGATGGCCGAGCACCATCGGCGCAGTGACGTCACTGAACGACTCCTGCGCATGCAGCAGTTGCTGGACGGCGGAGAGTCATTGTCGACCGTTCTGCTGCAGGAGGGTTACGTCAAACCGGTTGAGGCAGAGGCCCTGAGCGCGGCTGCCCGGGCAGGCAATCTCAACTGGGCCTTGCAGACACTGGCAGAAAGCATGGAGCGGACGGGCTGGCATCGCACGCAGTTCTGGCTCGAGTTGCTCAAGCCCGCAGCCGTGATGCTGGTCGGATGCGTAGTCATGTACTTTGTGATCGGCTTCTTTCTCCCCCTGGTCAAATTGATCAACGAATTGTCATGAGTCACAGGAAAGAGCAAAAGCGTCTGACCTCCCGAAGCGGTTTCACCCTGGTGGAACTGGCAGCCGCCGCCGGTCTGTTAGGGACCGTGCTCCTCGTGACCATTCCGATCGTCAAACATGTCCGCACCTCGCGAGATGCGGCCGGCCAGCAGTTCCTCGCTCAGCAGGAAACAGCGAACATCATGGAGCGACTGGCGATTGATCCGTCTGCGAACAAGACCGATGAAACCATCAACATCTCCCCGGAAGTCGCTAACTTGCTCCCCGATGCTGAAGTGACGATCACGCGTCAACTTGGAGAGGACGGCCTGCAACAGATCACCGTGTTGCTGAGTTGGGCCAACGAGGCAGGCGAACGTTCGTTGCCCGTCACTCTGACGGCGTGGTTTCCTGCACAGGAGCCAACACCATGAACAGCAGGCGTCACACGAATGGAGACCGAAAGCGGCGGGGCATCACGATCACCGAGGTCGTGATCGCAGCGTCGGGAGTCTCGGTGCTCTCGGTGTTGGGCATCACCGTCATTTGCCTGTTGATGACGGCCGAGCAACGGGCGATGGAGTCAATCGTGATTGATCGTTCGATCAGTGAATTGGCCCACGACCTGAGACAGGACGCGCATTCCGCCACAACCGCCACTCTGAGTGATGATCAGGCGACGCTCAGTCTCGTCCTTCCGGGCGACGAAACGGTCAACTACACCTGCACCGACGATGCCGTGACTCGCACGGACACGACGGACCGACGCGACGAATTCGCCTTGCCCTTCGGACACAGCCGTTTTTCGAAGCCCGAATCGGACAGGTTGATCACGTTCTGGCACGAGCGCGAGCCGCAGCAGGACATGAGTCTGTCAGAAAATTCCTCGAACCTGAAAGAGACGGAGCGGACGTATCGCATTGATGCGGCCTTGCTGAGCGCGCCGGTCGATCCTGAGGATCAATCATGAAACGCAACCGAACACAAGTGACGCACAGGCGCGCCGGCACAGCGATGATCGTCGCCGTCGTCTGTCTCACACTCCTGGCAGCGATTACGGTTTCGCTTGTCCGACTCGCGGTCGCCTCGCAACATCAGGTCGAGCGTGAGGGCTGGCGACTTCAATCCGCCTGGCTCGCAGAGTCGGCCCTCAATCGGGCGATCGCACGCATCGACAGGGGCGAGAACTGGGATTCCGACGAGTGGACCCCGACCGGCATCGGACCGGTTAACAGCAGTGGACGTACAACGACGACACTCGCGCCCGATCCCGATAACGAATCCCACTGGACGATTACCGTGGTCGCTGACTTTCCCGACCACCCGACTGACCGCGTTCGTACGACACGATCACGCACGGTCTCGCGCACCAACAACGGCAACGAAACAGCCGAGGACTCCGAATGAACGACCATCTCACCCCGCATCGATCGCAGCTCACAAAGCGTCGGCAATCAAAGAACGCTTCTCGTTGGACAGATCGCCTCAAGTTCTCTCGACGTCGCGCCGAACGTGTGAGCGAATCTGATCGCGGCTTCACGCTGATTGAACTGCTGGTGGTCATCGCCATCATCGCGATCCTGATTGCCCTTTTGTTGCCGGCTATTCAACAGGCTCGTGAGGTTGCCCGTCGCACGCAATGCAAAAACAACCTCGCTCAACTCTCGCTGGGATTGCACAACTATGCCATGGCGCATCAGGTGCTCCCGCCCGGATGTGTGAATCCGTCCGGACCAATCCGCAACGAGGAGAACGGGTACCACTACAGCTGGATCGTGCAGATTCTGCCGTATATCGAGGAGAACAACGCCTACCGCAAGTTCGACTTCGACGTCAGTGTGTACAACGAGAAACATCTGGAAGTCTTGGGACATTCGATTCCTGTGCTGATCTGTCCCAGCAGCACGACAGGCGGACCATCAACGTCATACGTCGGATGTCATCACGACTCCGAGGCTCCGATCGACGTCGACAACAACGGCGTGTTGTTCCTGAACAGCAGCATCGCCTATCGCGACGTCACAGACGGTCGCTCACATACAATCTTTCTGGGTGAAGCGGCACAATTGGGAATGCTCGGTTGGGCGTCCGGGACTCCCGCCACTCTGAGGAACGCGGGTGGAGGCATCAACGGAAACGTGTACTTTCAAACGTTTCCCGGAGCTGTTCCGCCATGGATGGAGGACGTTGGAGCACGTCCCGGTAACGAGGAGGATTTGACCGAGGACGCACTGCTAGAAGTGGGCGGGTTCAGCAGCGCGCACTCCGGCGGTGCACATGTCGCCTTCGGAGACGGGTCCGTGCGATTTCTGATCGATCAGATCGACCAGGAGACCCTGCGTCGCCTCGCCAACCGTGCCGACGGCGAACTTGTCGAGGGATTCTGAGGTGATCGGAAATGTGTTGGCATCAATATCCCTCTCCCCACGGGGGAGAGGGACAGGTTTTGAGCGTGAGCGAAAAATCAGGGTGAGGGGGCGCCGCTGGTGTTGGCGCCCCAATACTGACCCGCCCCACCCCCTCACCCTGCTTCCCGGCGCTGCGCTTGTGAAGCTGTCCCTCTGCCTCAAGGAGAGAGGGGGATTCCCGGATCATACCTTGCTGGCTTGCCGCGTCTGGTGTCTCTGGATGGTTGCGTTTGGACTCTTGTCTAATCGCGGCTTTGCAGTCGATGCGCCTGCGACCGCCACCATTGAGCAGACACGCTGGGGGTTCGACAACAAGTTTGTGCCTCACACCTTCGTACCCTTATCGGTGCTTGTGCGGAATGACTCGCCGAACGATTTTGAAGGCAAGTTACGGCTCACCCGGTCACTTCGAGTGAACAAGCAGGTCGATGCGTTTGTCGAACAGGATGTCTACCTCGGTCCGCTGAGCAGTCGTTGGGTCCAGCTCACCCCTTATGCGATCGGTGAATGGGAGGAATGGCAGCTGACGTGGGACGGTGCGGATGACGATCCCTACACGCTTCCATCGCTCAACGAGGGCGATCGGGCGACCGTTCTGATCTACGATCCGGATCGGTTGCAGACCGCTGGGGGGATCCTCAATCGGTTTCCCGCTGACTTGTTTCCGACATCGGTCACTGCGATGGACGGTCTGCGAGGCGTCGTGCTCGATCATTCACCACGATGGCAAGGGGCACGAAGACAGGCATTTTGGGATTGGCTGCGTCTGGGCGGACGGGTCTATCTGCTGCATAACGAACAGGGCGAGTTTCCTCGCTTCGACGACTCGCTGTCCGTGCTCAATCGTGCGACTGAACGGTTTCAGGTCGGGTCGGGAACAGTTCGTCGCATCCCGCGCACCGTGGCATCGATCGACCCGCAATCGGCGAACGACCTCATCCTGCACGATGAAGAAAGTCGCTTCAATTCGCCTGCCTGGCAGAAGCGACGTGCGACCCCCGGATACCCGGGAGCGATGCCCCTCATCAATCGCAGCGGCTGGGACCGCGACTCGGAACTTCTCAACAGTCTGCAGGCGCTCAGCCGTTTCGAACGGAACTGGTGGGTCATCTACGGACTGGCCATGTTGTACGTGCTGGCACTATTCCCCGGCTGTTATCTCCTGGGTCGCCGGCTGAAAACGCATGTTTGGTTCTACGTTGGGTTTCTCTCGTTTGTCGGATTGTTCTCGGTCGGCTTCGTCTCGCTGGGGCGAATCGGTGCATCCCACACCGCGCGGATCCGCGGTGTCGTCCTCGCCAGCGAGTTGGAGGACGGCATGTATAATGTGATGGGCTGGTCGAGTGCAGCCGCCCGAGTCGCAGGTGATTACCGTATTGAGCACAAGGGAACCGGCCGGCTATACACCGCGGCTTCGGAACTCGAACCGGTGGAGGGGCAGATCGTCAACGGGGCCGATGGACATCTCGTCGCCAGAATGCCTCCCGCATCGACCCGCTCGGTCATCCATCGCACTCGGCAGGACGGGCCATCGCTGGGTGTTCATGTGAAGCGAGTCACCTTTGACGCCGGCCAACTGACCGAGTTCGCCATCGGGACGGGAGAGAAGTTTCCGACCAAGCCGTTGTCCGTGCATCTGTGGTCTGCGGACTGGATCTATGAAATGGAGCAGAAGGCGGGCGAGTGGCAGTTGAAGCCATCAAGCCGCAAGCAGGGAATCTCCTTCCTGGCCGCCGCGAGCGAAATCCGCCCTCTCGGTTTCCGTCTAACAGTCAAGGGGCCGACATGGTTGCAGCCGGAGCTGCCGCCCTTGATCGAAGAGTTCGAAGAACTGACTCGATCCCTCATCGCGAACAGTTTCGGACTTGATAGCACGGTCGACCCGCTGCTGATGTCACTTCGGCCGGGGCGGGTCCGTTTGTTCGTCTACGCGGAGATGCCTCCGGAGTTTGCGACGACCGGCGAATCGTTTCCCGATCAGTTCGGCTGCGTGATGTACGTGATCGATCTGCCGACTTCTCCGACGTCTCCGGCGGGACCTCGCGTGACGCCCGAGGAGAAGGAGTAGGCTCGCATGTTGCATGGTGCGTCGACATTGCTGATGCGTGCGTTGCGTGAGGACGCCAACCGCAGAGGGCCACATTTCTTCCGGCTCGGCGGGACGTTGCTGATTCTCGTCTTCCTGATGACGGCGCACATCGCCTCCACCGGCGTGGGAGCACCGGGGCTGCGATTCTTCAAATTGATTTCGTCGCTCAATTTGTTGCTGATCGTCGTTGCGGGCGCCAGCTACTTTGCGACCGCCATCACGGAAGAGAAGGAACAGGGCACGCTAGGATTGTTGCATCTGGCGGGCGTCAGTCCGATCGGCCTGCTTCTCGGCAAGTCGACTTCCCGTTTGATCTCCGTGCTGCTGGTCTTTCTCGGACAACTCCCCTTCGCGCTACTGGCGATCACTCTTGGCGGCATCACAGCTCGACAGATCATCGCGGTCGACCTGGCGCTGGCGGCATTTTTGATCATGGTCGCCAACGTGGCATTGATGTTGTCCGTCATCTGTCAACGGTCGAGTTCGGCGTGCTCGTGGATGTTCCTGGGACTGGTCTTTCTCTTGCTCGGTGTGCAATACGGAGACGAAAGCGTATCGCAACTGGTCAGACGCGGTTTTCTCTCCGCCGACTCGGCTTTAGTGAAGATCAGCACCGAAGCTCTCAACTGGTTGAACGATCTCGCGATCATCACTCGCATCAATGAGGTGCTGGAGATCGGTTACGATGGATCGTTGACCGGCGCACAATTCTGGTTGCATCTTTCGGTTGCCCTGGTCGCGTTCGTTCTTTCCTGGCTGACGTTCGATCGCTTCACCCGGTATTCGGATGTGTCATCGCCCGCGCGAGGCTGGTTGCCACAAAGCAAGACACGATGGCGAATACTTGTCGGTCGACCGTGGCGATGGGCGTTCGTCTGGAAGGACTACCACTTCATCACCGGAGGACACACGCTCGCGATCTTCAAGCTCATTGTTTATCCGCTGATGTTGTTCCTGATGTGGCGATACCAGAACCCGCTGTATACGGTCACCGGACTGTTCTTTCCATCGCTCGCTCGGCGAACAATGCTGATCGTGATTGGGGGCGAATTGATCCTTTCGGCCTCCCGGGTGTTTCACGAGGAGATCAAGTGGGGCACGCTGCCGAGCGTCGCGTCGCTGCCGCAGTCGGTCATCGTAACGACGTACAGCAAATTGCTTGGCTGCCTGCTGGGTCTTATCCCGGCTGTTCTGGTCCTTGGGGTTGTGATACTTCTCGTGCCTCCGTCACCCGGCAAGTATGACGCTTGGATCGAACCGGGATGGTGGCTGTTATGGATGGAATTCCTGGTGCTTGTCCACCTGACGACGCTGTTGTCGCTGCGGGTGAAGTGGGGAGCACTCGCTCTTGCAGTCACGACGTTGCTCGTGATTAACGCGTTGCTGTTCATTCCGGTTTCTTTAGTGGCGGTGAGCCTGGTGGATTCTTTCAATGATCGATCGGCACTCATTTCGCCCATCGTCTACATCGGCGCGACGCTCTGCATGCTCCTGCAGGGAATGATCGTCTTCGGTGTCCGCGATGCAGCGGCGCGTTGAGGACAGATCATGTGGACGTTGCGTGCGGGCAAGTCAGGGTTCAGAATAAACAGGCTCTGACTGGCTGACTTACTCCTGATGAAAGACATCATGCCACACTCGCTCGATTGTTGTCGCACATGGCTCGCACCGCTGGTCGCCCTGTATTTGATCGGCATCACTTCGCCGCTGTTTGCCCAGCGAAAGCTCGATTTCGATCCCGACTGGACGCCTCGACCACAAGAGGGAGACGTCCCCGCCTACGTAAAGGAAACGGACATCGACTGGATCGACCCACGACTGCAGGAGATGAACACAGGCCGGACCTGGAATGCCACGTTTCGTTATCCTGATGCGTACGCGAAGACCGCCGAGGGTGGCCCCCTGATGCATCGCTCGTTCAAGGGAACGGCGATCCGCATCGGCGAGGAAGGCGATGCAGCCGTTCTGTTCGACCGTAACCAACTTCGCGTCGCATGCGTCTGGACTGGAGACTTCCTGACCCACAGCGATCGACGCTTCGGTCTGTTGAACACCCCTCAACCCACTGGTGAGGTTCTGTTTTCAACTCACGCGGAAGCCGCATGGATGCAAGATGACGCCCCATCGCCACAGGCTGTCGCAGCGACCGGGCCGCTCCCGCGCGACGTGGGGCACTTCAATGGGATGTTTCGACACGGCGATCGCACGGTCTTGAGTTACTCGATTGGCGAGTCCGGTCAGGTGCTGGAGTCTCCCTGGGTCGTCGAACATGAAGGGCACAGGATCTTCTCTCGAACCCTTTTGATCAGAGGACTCACTGAACCGCATGACGTCGTGTTGGGGACGACCTCTCCGGAGGCAATCCTGCATGAAGAACCTGAGGGAAAGTGGTTCGCTGATGTGGAAACCCCACACGGTGCCATCGTGTGGACCTGCCGATCTCTCCGGGAAGGGTGTGTACTCCGTTCGACAAAGGGAGAGACGGGGCGACTTCTGCTCTCTCTTCCGGCGATCGATAATCCAACCGTGGTCCAGGTTCAGTGGGAATTGGTTCCCTCACCGAAAGCTGGCGAGCGACCCGGCTATCCGGCGATCTTACAGGCCGCTAATGCACAATCTGCGACGTCTCTCCCGAAATCCGAAGACTTCGAGAAGTGGACGTCTCCGGGGCGTCGACAATGGAACGAAGAGATCATCACCCAAGGCGACGTTGCCAATGACGATGCACCATACGTTATCGACACGTTCGGTGTTCCGTTCGAGAATCCATACAAGGCGTTGATGTTTCTCAGTGGCGTCGACTTCATCGGAGATGACGTCTACGTGTCGACCGCTCACGGGGATGTGTGGAGGTTGACCGGGGTCGATGACACGCTGGATGAAGTTGTCTGGCAGCGGTATGCGACGGGGTTGTATCAGCCGTTGGGCCTCAAAGTGGTCGACAGCAAGGTCATGGTGCTGGAGCGTGGCCAACTCACGCGACTGCATGACCTCAACGAAGATGGTGAGGCTGATTTCTATGAATCGTTCAATGCCGACTGGCATGTCGGCGGCGGCGAGCATTCGTACGACACGTGTCTGGAGACTGACCCGGAGGGCAATTTCTATTTCCATTCGACGGGTGACCCACAGGTGCCAACCGGAGGCACGGTGATCAAGGTCTCGCCGGACGGGCAAACGAGCGAAGTCTTCTGCACGGGGTTCCGTCATCCGATCGGGATGGGCGTGCTCCCCGACGGACGCATCACCGGGGCCGATCAGGAGGGGAACTGGATGCCTTCGACACGGATCGACATCTATCGCAAAGGTGGTTTCTACGGCGACTTCCGCGCCCATCACCGCGATCCGCCGCCGGAGACGTATGATGGTCCACTCTGCTGGCTGCCGCGACAACTGGATGGTTCAGCGGGAGGAGAGGTGACGGTGCCCGAGAATCATTGGGGACACCTCGCAGGTCGCACGTTGCACATGAGCTTCGGAAGATGCCGTCTGATGTTGCTGATGATGCAGCAGATCGGCGACATCGATCAGGCGGGAGCCGTTGATCTGGGACTGCAGTTCGATGCGGGCATTCAGCGCGGCCGGTTTCGACCGAGCGATGGGAATCTCTATCTGGTCGGCATGGACGGCTGGCAGACAGCAGCGATCGCCGACGGCTGCCTGCAACGCGTGCGGTACACTGGAAAACGGTGGATGTCGCCCATTGATCTGAAGATTGAACGCGACGGCATCCGCCTGACGTTCAGCGAGCCGCTCGATCGTGAGATCGCTGTTCAGACGGAGCGGTATCACATCGAACAGTGGAATTACCTGTGGAGCGGTGAGTACGGTTCATCCCGATATTCGGTCGCCTCACCGGGTGAGGAGGGACAGGACGAGGTGCCGGTTACGGACGCATCGGTGAGTGCCGATGGACTTGAGGTGTTTCTGAGTGTGCCTAACCTCGCCCCTGTCATGCAGATGCAGATTGAGTACCGGCTGGTCGACGAGCAGGGCGAGGAGGTCAAGGGGGCCGTCTATAACACGATTCACACGACCGGGACGTGAATGTCACGGCAGATTATCGGTGTCATGTTGCGGGGAGACCGTGAAGTTTCCTGTCATTTCTCGCCCGGACGAGAGGTTTCGTTTGAACCGATGCGGTAGAATTCGCGTACAAGTTTGTGTGAATCGACGATCAAAACACCATCGAGAGGGACCGACGAGATGACGGCTCGTGATCGCTGGATTGACCGACACCTCAGGCGGCTGCACTTTGGCCAATTCCTGCAGCGTGCACTGGAGTGGCTGACCGTCTATCTGTTTTGCTTCGGGACGACGGTGCTGGTCGTCAAGCTGACGGCTCCGAACCTGTGGCCACATGTGCTCTGGGTCGGAGCCGGTGCCGTGCCGGTGACAATTCTGGCATGGTGGACATCGCGGACCGGGCAGTTCACGCGGGGAGAGTCGGTCGCTTTGCTGGATCGATCACTTGGAGCAGGTGGACTGTTGATGACGTTGACCGAAGCTCCGGACGAAGACTGGGAGACACATCTGCCGCAGGTCGAGCAGCGCTGGCGGGAGAGTCTGCCTCGCATACGCCCCAAACGGTTTGCCGGCACACTCGCGCTGCCGCTGTCGTTCACGATCGGTGCCTGCTTTGTGCCGCTGCGAGAGATCGCCGCGAACCCAGTCGTCAAAAACACAGCTGGTCAGCAGGCGACGTCCGAACTCGAGAACATGCTGGAGGCACTCGAAGAAGCACAGGTCCTCGAGGAGAAAGAGGAACAGACACTGCGGGACGCGATCGAGAAGCTGCAGGAGGAAACGGCGGACTCGCCGTTGACGCATGAGAAGTGGGAGACGGTCGACGCATTGGAGCAACGGATGCGGATGCAACTCGAAGAAGCAAGCGTCGGCGTCGCACAGGCGGCTCAGGCGGCAGCGATCCTCGCGAAGGCGGGTGATGGCGAGGCGGGCGAACTCTCCGCTGAACGCATGGCCGAGTTGGAAAGCGACCTGATCGAGACGCTGCGGAAGATGGCCGAGAACGGCAGCCTCTCTGCCGGAGCCGGCAAGATGGGCCTCAGCAAAAGTGATCTCGAACGCCTCATGAAAAGTGGTCAACTCGGTTTGCCGAAGGACCCCAAAGAGCGTCAGGAACTTCTCAACGAGTTGTCCGACTTTCTTCAGGAGGAAGCGGACAAGCTCAGCGAGTTGCGTGGCGAGTGTGAAGGGGGACAGTGTCAGAACTGTGGTCAGGAATGTGAGGGTGGACAATGTCAGGCATGCGCAGGCAACAAACCCGGACGGGGTGGTGTCACGCGCGGGCGAGGCGATGCCGAGATGGCCTGGGGTGACGAGTCCGATGATACGGGCATCAAGTTCAAAGAGACCGTCCTTCCACCCGGTATGCAGGAAGACCCGAAGGAAGAGATTATCGGCCTCACCAAGTCTGAGCCGGAGGTTGACCCCGCAACAGGCATCTCACGCCAGGCCGCACGAGCAGACGACCCCGCCGCCGGTCGCGAGACATGGAACCGAAAGCTGCGACCAAGGCATCGGGGCGCGGTGCGACGGTTCTTTGATTCGGCGGAGAGTGAGTAGGGACTTGACCTGACAAGGAGAGGGGGAGAAAAGGGGACATGGAGATCGAACTTTCAGAGTCGAGAATAGCTCCTTGTCTCCCATTCTCCTTGTCCCCTTGTCTGACGCAGTGACAGAAGCAGCGAAGTACCACGGAGACACACCTTGACTGACACCGTCACGGAACAACGCCTGCTCTCCCCGGAGGAGGTTACGCGGGCGCAGAGGATGATCGACAAGCTGGTCGACGGGCTGGGCAGGGCCATCCTTGGACAACAGGAGTTACTCGACCTTGTGACCATCTGTTTGCTGGCACGGGGGCATATGCTGCTGGAAGGTCTGCCGGGACTGGGCAAGACCGAACTGGTCAAGTCGCTGTCGGCCTTGCTCGGGTTGGGATTCCGGCGCGTGCAGTTCACTCCAGATTTGCTGCCTGGCGACATCGTCGGCTCGCCTATCCTGCAGGATGCGGACGGCTCGCGAAAGCTGGTATTTCACAAGGGACCGATCTTCGCAAACCTGCTGCTTGCGGATGAGATCAACCGGGCCACGCCGAAGACGCAGTCCGCCCTGCTGGAGGCCATGCAGGAACGCCGCGTGACCGTGATGGGTGAAACGCACGAGTTGCCACAGCCGTTCTTCGTGCTGGCGACACAGAACCCGATCGAGCTGGAAGGCACCTATCCGCTGCCTGAGGCTCAACTGGACCGGTTTACGTTCAAGATCAACGTGTATGGCGTATCGAGTGACACGCTTCAGCAGATCATCTCGCAGCGACAACATGGTCACCCGCCCGCACTCTCGGAAGTGCTGACGCATGAGGAGATGGAGCATCTTTTCGATGCAGTGGACAGCGTGCACCTGCCAGAGGCGGTGGCGAACTACATCGCCCGACTCGTCAATGCCACGCATCCCGATTCGTCAGACGCTCCGGAGGAGTGCCGGAAGTATGTCCGATACGGTGCATCGCCTCGAGCCGCGATCGCTCTCGCTGGCACCGCACGAGCGGCTGCGTTGCTGGCGGGCAAGCCGAACGTCGGCTTCGACGAGGTGCGACGTGTTGCCGTCAGCGTGTTGGGACACCGTCTGGTGCTCGACTACTCGGCCCGACTGGAGGGCTGGACTCAGGTACGAATGGTCGAGCGACTGGTGGATGCCGTCCCGGAAGTGGGCCGTCCTGTGCCTCAGGATGTCGAGGTGTGAGTGTGGGAGAGCGTATGACCATCAATGGCGACAGGGTGTCGGCGTTCGGGTGTCGGCGTTCGGGTGTCGGAAGTGGACACTCGACACCCGACACCCGACATCCGATACGACGGTGGCTCGTTGCCTTCGTTTTGGTCGTCAGCTTATCCGCCGTTCACTCATCGCGACTTCGCGCAGAAGGCACTGAGTATTCGATGCGGGCCAATGACCTGGAGCTCACCGTCGACAGTCGTTGGGCGGGGTGTCGGAACGGCGGGTACTATCCTTTGCGAATTCGGGCAGCCAACAAATCCAAGGACCGTGTGGTCACGATTGAGTATTACAGTGAGATCGAACCGCCGATCCCGACGGTGCGACGAACGATCAGTATCGCCCAGAACGCGACGGCCAGACTGACGTTGCCGGTGCCCTGCGTGGGAGCCGGGACATATGGATCGTTGCGTGTGATCGAAACCGGACGGGTCATCAAGGACCTGACGCGTCAACTCTCGTTGCCGGAGATGGAATACGACAAGACACGCCCCGCACTCCTCGTGATCTCGCCGTCGAGTGTCGACGTGGCCGCATTCGAGACCGCAGTGACATCAAGCGTCGTTGCAGCTCCTTCGTCTCCCTATGGTGGGTACATGGGGACTACGTACGAGAATCACGAAGTGATCGAACCGTCGATGCTGCCCGAATCGTGGATCGATTACTCGGGGCTGGACATCGTCGCCTTGTCACTGAGTGAGTTGGGCAAGCTCAGCAATGATGAACGAGCGGCCATCCTCAAATGGGTGCACTGCGGCGGGACGCTCGTCGTCTACAACGTTGCCAAACCAGCGGACGAATCCGACGATCTAACACGCCTTCTCGAATTGAACAAACATGCCTCTGTCGACGAGGCATGGACACCCGCGAATCTCAAGCGACGACAGAAGATCAACATCGTCAAGACGGACCAGTGGGGGAATGTGATCCAGGGGGACACTCAAGTCAGCGTGAACGGTTACGTGTTGAATATCGACGAGCTTGATCAGTCCGTCTCGTCCGGGATCATCACACAGGAGCAGGCTGATGAGGTCCGGGAAGAGAGAAGCAAGGCAATAACGGAGACATTCACTTGGTCCGAGGACGAACAGGTCTTCGTCAGCCGCCGGCTCATGCTCGGAAACGTCTTTGCCTTTCAGGATGATCCTTTTCCCGGATCGCCTCACGATTGGGGTTGGTTCCTCAAGAGTATCCCGAAGGACCAGCAGACGTGGACCCGACGGCACGGCATTTCCGGGCGAATGGGAAGTAAAGAGTTTCTCAACTTTTTGATCCCTTCGGTCCGGGGCATCCCCGTGCTGGCGTTTCTGCTTTTGATTACGCTATTCACGATCTGCATCGGACCGCTGAACTATTTATGGCTGTGGAAGAAGAAGCATCTGTACCTGCTCGTGGTGACGATTCCGGTGTTCGCGTTCGTCACGAGTCTCGCGCTGTTTGCGTATTCGGCTGTCGCCCATGGGTTCGGCACAAAGTCGCGGGCCCGGACGATGACGTTCATCGATCAGAAGAGCAACACCGCTGTCTCGGTCAGCCGGATCGCACTCTTTGCCGGACTCGCTCCGGGAGGCGGGCTGCGGTTCACTCCCGAGACAGCCGTCTTTCCCATCTGGCCAAATAAGACGGGGTTCGATTGGGGCACGGTCGACTGGACGGAGCAACAACATCTGACGTCCGGGTGGCTCCGCTCCCGCACGCGCACGCAATTTCTCACCATGTCGCATCGCGATGAGCGCGGTCGTTTGACCGTCACGCCTAAAGGCGATGACAAACTGAACGTCACCAACGGGCTTGAATGGGGCTTACAGTCGCTGATCGTGATGGATGAGTCGGGTCAGGCATTCTATGGAGAGAACATCCCGGCGGGGGCATCGACCGAGTTAGCGGTCATGACGGCCGAACAGAAGAAGTTGTTCGTCGCATCCGCGAACAGTTTCCCGATGAATCCGCCCAAAGTCGGGCGTCGGTCTGGAGACATGTTCGAGTGGGATTTCGATCCCTATTACGGGTATGGACGCAGTGTGACGGCGAGTTACAAGACAAACATGGCTGAGACGCAGTGGGAGTCGCTCAAGAACAGCCGGGGCAACGATGGTCTCCAGCCGTCGACATATGCAGCCGTCGTCAGCGAGAGCCCGGGCATCGAGATGGGAGTCGAAAAGACACGTCCACAGGCGTCGATTCACATGTTGTTTGGATGGTACTGAGGTGGGCGCATGACCATCGTGACAACGAGAAGGTACGGCGTTCGGTGTACTCAGCACAGAGGACTGAAAGCGTGGCGCCTTCATCGCCCCTGTCGGCTCTTGGTGTATTGTGTCCTGAGGACTCGATGAGCGAAACCGCTGCCAACATGGATCAACAGTCGTTACCTCCGTCGAATGGACGAGGTGAGCCGACGATAGAGATTCAAAACCTGCATCGCTTCTTCGGCAAACTGAAGGCGGTCAACGACGTCTCGTTTCGCGCGTATCCGGGTCAGGTGATGGGGTTCATTGGTCCCAACGGTGCAGGCAAGACGACAACGATGCGAGTGTTGGCAACACTGGACATGCCGACCGCCGGGGACGCCTTCATCTGCGGACACTCGGTCATCGACGATCCGGACAAGGTCCGCCGGTTGCTGGGATTCATGCCGGACAGCTTCGGTCGATACCCCAACATGGATGTCGTCGAGTATCTGGACTTTTTCGCCCGGGCGTATGGCTTTCGGGGGGCCGACCGTCGCGATGCGGTCGAGCGGGTGCTGGTGTTCACCGAGCTGCGCAAGCTGGCCGACAAGCCGATCACCGCACTTTCCAAAGGCATGTCGCAGAGGTTGTGTCTGGGGCGCACGCTCATTCACGATCCGGAAGTGCTCATCCTCGACGAACCGGCTGCAGGTCTCGACCCGCGCGCTCGGGTCGAAGTGCGGGAACTGATCGCCCTGCTGGCCAGCGAGATGAAGAAAACAGTGTTGATCAGCTCGCACATCCTCACCGAACTGGGCGAGATCTGCGACTCAGCGGCCATCATCGAAGCGGGAGAGATTCTCGCACACGGCACCATCGAAGAGATTCAGGCTCAACGCAAACGGCGTCGCGCCGTTGCTCCCCGTGAAGGAGTCGAAGCTGTTGACGGACCGCATGACGATGACGAACCGGAGACAACCGTCTTGGGTGTTCGAGTTCTAAGCGACGTTGAACGCCTGGAGCGCTGGCTATTGGAACAACCCTTCGTAAGTGCAGTCAACATGGGGCCACAGCAAATCTCATTCACCTTCTCGGGAGATGCAGCGGCCCAATGCGATCTGTTGCGACGGATTGTCGAGAACAAGTTCGAGCTACTGGAGTTCACCGGCAAGACCCAAAGCCTCGAAGACGCTTTCATGGCGATTACCGAAGGGATTACGCAGTGAAGTGGGTAGTGGGTAGCAATTAGTTGGTAGGACCATGTTCAATACCTACCCACTACTTGCTACCCACTACCCACTCATAAGAAACCATGAGCACCATTGAACGATCCATCGCTGTGCTGGAACAGGTTGGCGATCACGCGAACCCGATCCTTGTGAAGGAGACGCGGCAGTCGCTTAAGAGCCGGCAATTTGTCGTGACCTTCATGCTGCTCTTGGCGGCCAGTTGGTTCATCTTCACGATGGGCATCATGCTGGGCGGGGACGCGATCGAGTTCGGGGCGATCGGGAACGAGTTCTTCTGGTTCTTCTATGTGATCCTGGCGTTTGCAGTGCTGGTGTTGGTGCCGTTTGGTGCGTACCGAAGTTTGCTTGCGGAGAAGGATCAGGCTACTTACGACCTGCTGAGCATCACCACGCTCTCGCCTCGGCAAATCGTCTGGGGCAAATTGTCGAGTGCGCTGGTTCAGGTGTTGATCTTCTATTCGGCCATTGCACCGTTCATCGCATTTACGTCGCTGTTGCAAGGCTTCGATTTTCTGATGGTCGCCTTCATGTTGATCGTGACCCTGCTGATGGCCATGCTGTCATCAATCATCGCGATTGCCTCCAGTGCGATGACAAAACAGCGGCAATATCAGGGACTCACGTCGTTGTTCGTGCTGGGCGCGCTTGTCATTCAGACGTTGGTCCTGCTGTCGATTGTGGGCCGATTTGTCAACTCGTTTAGTCTCGTTGATGCGGAAGCGTGGTGGACACTGGCCTTTGGAGTGGTGATTGCCGGAAGCTATTTCCTGCTCTTTCAAAAGGTGGCAACGGCACATCTGACGTTCGAGTCGGACGACCGCATCTCGGGCATTCGAATGGTGTTCAGCGGCCAGTTCTTCCTGTTGTGGATCGGCATCTTTGTGATGACGTGGCTCGCACCGCTGACGTTCAGCATCAACGATGAATTGGTGCTCCCGGCGATCGTCGTTTCATACGTGCATTGGGGTCTCGTCGGCCTGTTTGCGGTGACCGAGGATCCGTATCTGTCGCGTCGCATTCGTCGCGATCTGCCCAAGGGCCGACTGCGTCGCTTGCTCTTTGCGCCGTTTCTTCAAGGCGGAAATCGCGGCTTTGTCTACGTGCTGTTTCATCTCGCGATCCTCACCGGCATCAGCTTCATGCTTGTCCCTATGCTGGGAAGCGGGACCTGGAGTCTCGACGTGCCGATCGCCATGACGTGCTACCTGGTGATCATTCTCGGGATGGCCTGCGCGCTGGCACGCTGGTGCCTGCTGCTCTCGTCAGACATCCGCGCCGGGCACGTGCGTGTGCTCACCCTCATCATCGTGGCGATCGCCAGCATGTTGCCGTTCGTCCCCATGCTGTGGACACCGGCGTATCGGTTCACATTTAACCTGACGATGATTCTCAACCCGATCGCCACGCTCATTCATCTCGCCAACGACGGTCATCAGGCCACCGCCGTGATCCCGGTCCTCTGCATCGGTGCGGTCGTTGCGATCCTCGTGAACCTGCGTGCAATGAGAGCCGGTCTGAACGTGATCCTTCGTTCCGACGTCAAGCCGCGCAGTCTCGTGGTCATCGACGACGTAACTATCTGGGAAGAAGAGCGCGAGGCTCAGACCGCTGAGTTGGAAGGGAGAGAATAGCGAATGGAGCGATCGACCTTCTCCATTCTCTATCCTCCATTCTCCATGACTGTCCCCGTATCGCCCCCACGCTTTTCTGCCGGGACAAGCTTATCAAGGATCCCGTTGACGAACGGAGCCGAGCGTTCGTTGCCGAACTTGCGGGCGAGGTCGAGCGCCTCGTCGATCACGACCCGGTGGGGAGTGCTGGTCTGAAGAAGTTCAAACGCCCCCAGCCGGAGGCAGTTGCGGTCGGTCGCTGCCATGCGGGAGAGCTTCCAGTTCTCGGCAGTCGATTCGATCCTCTCGTCGAGCATGGCGCGGTACTCGCGCACGCCGGAGAACAGACCCCAGGCGAACTCACGCAGTTCAGCATCCTTGAGGCGCTCGCCCATCATCTCCGCGACGTCCTGAATATCGACGTCGGGGTTCAGGTCGATTTGAAACAGCATCTGCAAAGCGACTTCGCGTGCCAGACTGCGGCGTGCCATGTCGGTTGTCTCTCAGTGGGGTCACTCCGTGCGCACCGGCAAACGGTTGGCAGGAGAAAATGATCGTCTCGATCAGGAGGCGGCTCAGGGGAGGGGCGTCAGTTGCCTTTGATGGACCTGAGCAGATTGACCATCTCAATGGCGGCCAGTGCGGCTTCTTCACCCTTATTGCCGACTTTGCCGCCAGCGCGATCCAGCGCTTGCTCCATCGTACGACACGTCAACAGTCCGAACAAGACGGGAATTCCGGACTTCTGCCCGGCCTGCATTAATCCGTTCGCCACAGCCATGTTGATGTACTCGTTGTGAGGCGTTTCCCCCTGAATCACGACGCCGAGGGCAATCACGGCGACATATTTGCCCGACAGGGCCGCCTGCTCACAGGCAAGCGGAAGCTCAAACGACCCCGGCACGCGCAGCACTTCAGCCTGCGACTCGTCTGCCCCCCGCGAACCAAGTGTCTGACGGGCACCTGCGATCAGCGCGTCCATGATCTCCGCATGCCATCTCGCAGCAACGATGGCATAACGCCCCTCGCCAGCAGTGAGGGTTTCAGTCAGAGTGGGGCCAGTTTTTTGCATGAGTCAACGTTTCATGTTGAGAACTCCTCTGCCTATGCAGGAGAGGCACAGTAGTCATTCCGGCAAAGGGGCGTACTTCTTCAGGAATTCGCCGGTGATGTATTGACAGCGGCGGTTGATGTCGACCTGGAGGTCCATCGAGTGGGGCCAGCCGACAAGCACGTCGAGTTGGTTCTCGATGCCGAGTTCGTCCAGTTTCTCGTGTAAGTGCGTTGCCTGAGAGACGGGCACAAGTTCGTCGATGGAGCCGTGAAACGTCAGCGTCGGCGGATCATCGGGGGTCAGGTGCTCCATCGGGGAGTTGAGGTGATACAACTCCGCCTTCTCGTCGAAGGTGCCGCCGATGAAGCTCTGTACCTGGTGCGCATCCTTCGCCTTTTGCGTGGTGCTGTCAGCGACACCATAAAAGTTGACGACCGCTCGCACCCGGCTCGACTGATCAGCATTCCCGAGATCTCCCTCCAACCGGGGATCGTCTGAATAACCGACCATCATGGCGAGATGTCCTCCTGCGGAGCCGCCAATGGCGACAAGTCTCTCCGGATCGATGTGGTACTCCTGAGCATGGGCCCTCAACCAGCGAACGCCGCACTTCACATCGTGCACCGCCGCCGGGAACTTCGCGACACCCGACAGTCGATATCCGACTGATGCGGTGATGTATCCATTCTTGGCAAAGGCGAGGTTGTAGAACAGATAGTCGTCCTTATTCCCTTTGCTCCAGCCTCCACCGTGAATGAACACCAGACAGGGTGTTGCCTTGGTGACCCCCTTGGGAACGTACAGGTTCAATTGCAAACTGTGGCCGTCAACATTTGCATACTCGATGTCCTTATACTCAGTGATGTCATCTGGAACCGACGTGGGAAGTGTGATCGTCGTCACCTGTCCAAGAGCAAAGGCCGCCTTGAGTGTCAGCTCAGACGAGTACCCCTCCGGCGCTGCCGGCGCACCGGGGAACGTGTCCGCCCCGGGAAACACATCGGCGGTTGCGATCTGCATCGACGCGAGAACCAGGGCAACAACCGCGAGCGAACTTGTTGAGAGTTTGATTCTGAACATTATCGAATCCAGGAATACGAGTGAAAAACATCAAAGGAGAATCTCAGTGTAACGGCCAGTACGAACCTTTGAGAACTCCACGACACAAGCATTGGAATGTCCGTCGGCGAAAGAGAATCGATCGGAATTTCCCATGATATCTGGTCTGTCTCCACGCCTTGAGACATGGACAGGACCTTTTGAGAAACGAACAAGCCATGATTACCCTGATACGGTGGGCTGCACGGGCCTTAGGCATGTTGATCGTGGGAATGGTCGTCGTCATGGCCGTTGGACAGGGAGTTGATCCGACGAAGTTCAACGGGATCGAGTTGGGGATGCTTATCTCGCTGCTCGCTGCGCTGGTGGGAATGGTCGCACTCTGGTGGCGTGAAGGCATCGGTGGAGCGATTTCGCTCGCAGGCATGATCGCTTTTAACGGTCTGAACTTCGCCGCGTCCGGAAAGTTTCCGGGAGGTCCAGTGTTTCCCGTCTGCTTCCTGCCGGGTGTCCTCTCGCTGATCTGTGCCTACGTCGGACGAGCGAGGTCCAATTCAGCGGGATCGGATCAGCCAGTTGGTGAACAGCCCGGCCAGAATCAGATCTCCGCTCGCCCCCAAGATTGCGAGGAACGGGACATCACCCAGTAGCCAACACGCGGTGAACACACAGAACACGAGTGCCTTGCCGATCGCTCCGATGGCCAGCAGGGCGCGGTTGATCTCCAACTGCATCGCCAGCCACGCGTACATCCCGCCGAACATCAGCACCATCGACGCCAGCAGCCACGCATACAACCGGGGCACGGGGACCGGCAGGGCTGACAGTTGGCCGACTGTCTCGGGAAACAGAAAGGCCATCGCCCCCAGCAGGTTGAACCCCACGGCGACCCAAAGCACACTGCGGATGAATCGTTCAGATTGCATGGCAGACGGACTGAAATTACTGAGATGCTGGTCATTCAACGGCTCGGAAGCCAGAATCACACTCTATCGCTTTCCTTTGAAGATGAGCAGGCTGCAATGATGACCAGACTTCTGAACCTCCTTGTCCTCTGCACGATCTCGACTCTGTTCGCAAGTCACGCGTCGGCGGGACCGAACGTGGTCATCTTCCTCGCTGATGACGCTGGCTGGGGTGACTACAGTCACTCGGGCAATCAACAAGTCAGCACCCCGCACATCGACTCGATCGCCCGTCGTGGGGTGACGCTGGATCGCTTCTACGTCTGCCCCGTCTGTTCCCCCACGCGGGCCGAGTTCCTGACGGGACGGTATCATCCGCGCGGCGGTGTCTGGGGCACATCACTCGGTCAAGAACGACTCGATCTCGACGAGCACACAGTCATTGAGGCGTTTCAGACAGCCGGTTATGCGACCGGGGCGTTTGGCAAGTGGCACAACGGCACGCAGTGGCCCTATCACCCGACTGCTCGCGGGTTCGATGAGTACTTCGGCCACACCGCCGGTCACTGGGGTGAATACTTCGACCCGCCGTTGGAAGAGAACGGACGCATGGTCCGGCAGAAGGGGTACATCGTCGACATCTGCACCGACCGGGCGATCGACTTCATCGAACGACACCACTCGCAACCGTTTTTGTGTTACCTGCCCTTCACGACGCCGCACTCGCCGTGGGCTGCCCCTGAGGAGGACTGGGAACGCTTTAAGGACAAGCCCATCACACAACGGGCGACGAATCCCCAGCAGGAAGAGATCGACCATACCCGCTGTGCCCTTGCGATGATCGAGAATCAAGACCGCAACGTCGGTCGCGTGCTCGACAAGCTCGACGAACACGGACTGACCGAGGATACGATTGTGTTCTATTTCTCTGACAACGGCCCCAACAGCTTTCGCTGGACTGGAGGTATGAAGGGCCGCAAAGGCAGCACCGATGAAGGAGGCGTCCGCAGCGTCGGCTACCTCTGTTGGCCCGGCACCCTCTCCGCCGGCCGCACGGTGACTCAGATTTGTGGAGCCGTCGATCTTCTTCCAACGCTCACCTCACTCGCCGACATCGATCGCGTGGGCGACAAACCGCTCGATGGACGTGACCTCAGCCCCCTGCTGCGAGGTCAAGACGTCGACTGGTCCGACCGCATGCTCTTCTCGACCTGGGCCGATCGCGTGAGTGTGCGCACTCAGCAGTATCGTTTCGACGCGAAGGGCGAACTGTACGACATGCAGGCCGATCCGGGTCAAACGTCGCCAGTGACCACGGATCACCCCGACATCGCTGCCCAATTGAAGCAGGCCGTCACGGACTGGCGAGCCGACGTGTTCGATGATGCCGAGGAGCAGCAGTGGAGAAAGGATCACCGCCGGTCAGTCGATCGCAGGCCATTGCCGGTCGGCTATCGAGAGTTCCCGATCACAATGCTGCCCGCTCGCGATGGCGAGCCACACGGCGAGGTCACTCGCAGCAGCAGCGCGCCGAATTGTTCGTATTTCGTCAACTGGACGAGCCCCGATGATCGCCTCGCCTGGAATATCGACGTGCACTCGACTGGGCGGTATGTCGTAGAAATCGAATACACCTGCCCTGAAGCTGATGCAGGTTCACTGATCGAGTTGAGCCTCGGCGACGACCGCCTGAGCGGCCGCGTGACCCCCGGCTGGGACCCGCCTCTGTACACGAATCAGGACACGCTCCCTCGCCCACCGGCCGAGTCAACCATGAAAGAGTTCTGCACACTCAACCTCGGTGAGATCGAGTTGCAAGAGGGCTCGGGGGATCTGATCCTACGAGCCCTCGACATCCCCGGCAAGTCGGTGATGGACTTACGGCGAATCACTCTCATACTGAAATAGCATCCACCATCGCTGATAACCTCAACCGAAAGGGCAGCCATGTCAGAGAAGACACTCTATGAACGACTCGGCGGCTACGATGCGATTGCTGCTGTCGCCGATCACCTCCTGCCGCGACTGCAATCCGACGAACGACTCGGCCGCTTCTGGGCGCATCGTGGCAGCGATGGTGTCGCCAGAGAGAAGCAACTGTTGATCGACTTCCTCTGCTCCGCGGCTGGTGGACCGGTCTACTATCGTGGTCGCAACATGAAGTTGTGTCACGCCGGGATGCGGATCAGCGAAAGTGATTGGGCAACATTCATGGGTCACGTCAACGCAACCCTCGATAGCTTTCAGGTTCCGGAGACCGAATACAGCGAAGTTGTTGCATTCATCGAAAGCACGAAGGCGGAGATCGTCGAAGTTTGAGGGGCAACCGCCTGGACCAATGAATCTCCTCAGCCTGTTTAACGCCATTGAGGCCGGCTGGTGGTTGCTGTGTGCCGGGTTTATCGCGGGCAGGGGACACCGAATTCATGGACTGACGCTCAGATTGCGGGTCTTGCTCAGTTTCCTCCTTGTCGCATTTGCGGTGACCGACGTCGTCGAAATGACAACCGGAGCATGGTGGCGTCCGCGCGAGTTGATGTGGGCCAACATCGTCTGTGTGATCGGCATCCTGACCGTTGGCGCATGCGTTCTGCAGAACCGCCGATCCCGCTGATGCGTTATTATGACCCACGGGTTACGCCGCGTGGGGTGCATTTGGGAAAAACTTATTCAACGTCGCCGCACTCGGTTTCGGTGTGATGAGTGACACCACCACGGTTGCGACCAGCGATGCAATGAAGATACTCGCCACAGGCATCGTGTGAATCGTGTTGTCACCCAACGGAATGTCGACCGACCAGTTTTCGGTTGCACCGAATTCGGACAGCTTGAACAACCAGCACCACACGCCTGCTGCGGTCAGGACGCCCGCGTAAGCGCCCCACTTCGTGAGGCCACGCCAATAGACCGCCAGGAACGCCAGTGGGAACAGACTTGAGAACCCGCTGAAGCACCAGATACCGAGCTGAAACACGCGGGTCTGAGCGATCTCTGTGAGGCTGAGTGCGTATGTTGCAATCACGACGGCGATGATGAAACAACGCGAGATGAGGACCACCTGCTTGTCGGTGAAGCGATCCTCTCCGCCGTAATGCACCACGATGTCCTTGGTGAACATCGTGCCGATGCAGAGAAACTGACTGTCGAGACTCGACATGATGGCCGCGAGAATGCCAGCCAGCAAGAAACCGCCGAGCACATCGCCAGAGAGGGCCTTGACCATGAAGCCGAGAATCTTGTTCGCGTTTTCACTCGGATTCGCCATGAACGGCGGTGGAAGGGTGAGGAGACCTGTCGTGGCCCACACGCCGATCAACACGCAAGGCACCCACACGATCATGATGAAGATGGGGTGACAGACGACAGCCAGCTTGAACGACGCCGCGCTCCGGGCCGTCAACCAGTGCTGGAACAAGTGCGGAAACATGCCGACCGAGAAGGGAATCAGCATGTACGTGAAGAACATCCATGGATCGAGTCGATGACGTGTGCGGAACTGCTGAGGTGCTTCGACCGTTTGAATCTGATCGGCTGCTGTCACTTCGTCGCGCACACGCCTCGCTTTCGGGATCTCGCGGCTGACGATGTGCAACGAATCCATGAATCCTCTCGGCGGTTCCGTCCGGACCTCACCGTTTTCCATCTGCACTCGACCATCCGCCACGGCATTCTCAGCCAGACTGGTCGCAATAATGTAGAACGTCACGATGCCCAGAATCATGAAGACGAGTGTCTGAAAGGTGTTGGCCCAAGCAGTGCCTCGCATGCCGCCGAAGAACACGTAGATCAGCACCACGAGGCAAATCACGAATTCAGTCAGCCACGGTGGAATCGCCCCATTCTCCGTCAAGCCGGGGAAATCGCCCCGCGTGGCTCCCTCAATCGCCTTGCCGGCGGAGATAACACCTACGAGCAGATAGGGGACGACAAGTCCCACGAGGATCGGGAACAAGACGAGGCCAATCTTGTCACTGTCGAGACGATCGCGAAAGAAGCCAACCTGCGTGGTGTAACCGTACTTCTTCCCCCAGGAATAGAGGCGAATGCCAAGCACAAAGAAGCACAGCGAGTGAATGATGCCGCTCGATGAGGCGAGCATGCCGTACACACCGACGCCTTCTGCAAACGCTTCGCCCGTCGAACCGACGAGTGCGAAACCGGTCATCGTTGTGCCGAACAACGACATCAACAACAGGAACGGGCCGATCGAATGGCTTGCCAGCATGTAGTCCTTGCTGGTCCCCCGGAACAGTCGGGACGAGAATACGCCGAGGAAGAGGAGCGACGCCAGATAGGCTCCAATAATGACAACTTTGATCATGCCCGGACTCATGCCGCACCCCCTTCCTGGGAGGCTGCCGTGTCGGGGTCGTCATCCAGTCCTTCGGGCCAGGCAAAGTTGATCGCCAGGAACCACGCGATCCCCGCTCCGATCGAAATGCCCGCGTGGAAGGCCAGGGTGATCGGCAGGAACCCCAGCACGAGCCGATCGTTGTTCCAGTTCCAGACGTCCTGATGAATCACGACCAACAGGAGCACAAGCCCCCAGACGACAATCTTCATGGCGAGGATTCTCTCAGAGTGGGTGGATGAACGGCGGGAGCCGCCAGTGTATCAGTGGGGTGCAAGCTCGGAAAGTTTGGCGACTGGCGGTTCCGGTGGATGCTTGCTCGACGCAAAGTCACAATGGCAACAAGGCACCCCAAAGGCATGAACTGTCGCATCATCGGATTGATACCATTCGACTGTGCGACGCATCACAACTCTGCCTCAAACTGAAGCGATCTCGCTTCGCAGACGATGGATGCGTGCAAGTACCCACCGAAGGTTAAGACTTCATCTTTGCGCGTCTCGGCACCTTTGCGCCCGGAGGACATTCCCGTCCGGCCCCTCGACTTTTCCGGTGAGGTCAACGTTGCCAGTTCATGCGTGATTGAAACCGAACATCTATCAGGCCTGCGCAGCAGTTCGCGGTCAGAGTGACAGTTCCGGCAGTTTCCGCCTGTACTCAACAGGATGACATCAAACCAATCACATTGTCGATTTGACAATGACTTTCCCGGTTCACTTTGCAAAGTTGTCCCTGCAAAGTTTCACACTCACCAAAAAACGGGATTAGTGTTGACATGCGCAAACACTTGCAATCATGGAACATGCGCCTCATGACAACCTGTGACGCCGTCAATTGGCATACCAACTGCATTAGCAGAAAAGTGTCGCATGATTGACATCACAACTGAGTGTCACCGAGATGACACAAACGTCCTGCGACCCTTACGAGCCTCACAGGAAGTCAACCAAAGGAGATTGGAAATGCTCGTCCTCACTCGAAAGAAGAATGAAACGATCCACATCGGCGGCAACGTTGTCGTCAAGGTGATCGCAACAGGCCGCGGCAAAGTCAAAATCGGAATCGAAGCTCCGGAAACCGTCCGCGTGCGTCGCGGAGAGTTGAACCCAGCCGAGGGTACAGCCGTTCACTCTGATGACTCGGAAGGCGACTCGCCCGAGTTGATGACCTACGAAGTCGCACTGGCCTGAACCTTGTCCCTGAAAGATCTCTCTAACCACTTGAAGACCGAGTGACTCGCCAAACCTGATCGGCGACATCTCACAAAGAAAGGACTCCGAACGATGAAGACTCATCGCACCAACCTGAAGACCTGGACCAGCCGGTGGGCACTTGCCTGCGGCTTGCTCCTCTCTCTCTCCCTGTTCGCGTCGGCGAACGACCGCGTTGCTGTTCGACCGGGCGCCGGCCAGCCGGTCAGCCGTCACAACTTCGGTTCGACGCTTCCGCTGAATAATCATGAAGTGCTGCCGACGACATCGCCTGTCAGCGTGCCGAACTACAACAACGAACTGTTCAACCAGTCGCCTTACCAGCAGCAGGTTCCGTTCAACTTCAATCAGCAACCTGTGAGCCCGGCTCCGTCACACTCGGAACCGAGCATCGATGACGAGTTGTCATACCGCTACACCGACCCACGGATGCTGAACTTCCTGCGGTCGACCTCGATAAACCAGTTGACCTCTCTGTACATGGAGATGTCACAGTTGATCGATCAGCGTCACGTCAACCCGATTGCCTACGAGCAGCGCACCGAGCGAGCCCTCGCATCGCTGGCCCGAGCCATCCAGAACCCGACCTTCCTGCAAGCAGTCCGGGCCAATGGAAACTCGGCAGGCGTGCAGCAGGTACAGGCCGAATTGAGTGGACTCGCCAGCCGTCAACCGGCTCGCAGTGCTCAGGAAGCCCTCGGCGTCATGCAGTATGCAGCGAGTGTCCTCAATCGCTCACTCGGCGTCCCGATGGAAGCGACCGCCCTTGAGTTCATCAATGGAACCATCGACTCACTCGACAAGTACTCCTCCTTCGTTCCTGCTGCGACTGCACAGGCACCGAGTGCGGGACTGGAAGAGCGGATCGTCGGCATCGGGGTCGAACTCAAGGCACACGACCAAGGCATGCACATCGTCGGCGTGATCGAAGGTGGACCTGCTGAGGCAGCCAAGCTGCAACGGGGTGACATCATCATCGCGATCAACAATCAGCAACTCGCAGGCATGAGCCTCAACCAAGCCGCTGACATGATCACCGGTCCGGAAGGCACCAGCGTGAACCTGACCGTGAGTCGCAACGGCAGCACCGGCAACGTCACTCTGCCTCGCCGCAGCGTGTACGTCAGCAGTGTGACCGGCGTGAAGATGCTCGACCAGACTCGTAAGGTGGGTTATGTCCGTCTCAAGCAGTTCTCCGAGTCTTCCACCAAGGACCTCGACGCGGCCCTCTGGAAGCTCTATCAGGACGGCATGCAGACGCTCGTCTTCGACCTGCGAGGCAACCCGGGTGGACTGCTCACGCAAGCCATCTCGATTTCCGACAAGTTCATCTCCAACGGCTCGATCGTCTCGACGAAAGGCCGCAACGCGGAGGACAATACTCACGAAGTTGCCACCTTTGACCGCACTTGGAAGATTCCGATGGTCGTGCTGATCGACGAGAACAGTGCATCGGCCAGTGAAATCTTCGCAGCGGCCATTCAGGAGAACGGACGAGGCGTGATCGTCGGACGTCGATCCTACGGCAAGGGCACCGTGCAGACGCACTTCCCCCTGCGGACCGCCTCGGGCGACCTGAAGTTGACCACCGCCAAGTTCTACTCCCCCCAGGGACGCGAGATGGCCGGTGCCGGCGTCACCCCCGACGTGAACGTGCCTGCCGCAACCGCCGGACTGGAGTTCGCAGCTGAGCAGGACGGTGACATCATCGCCGCCATTCGACTGGCCGACGACGGACGCCCCGCCGACCTGGCCAACCGAGCCGGCAGCACTCCGAACCGCCAGGGAGTGAAGAACTTCTCCCTCTAAAGAGCAACACCGGGGGCGATTGTCAGACCATTTTGATTTTGCACCATGAACTGAACCCGACGGTCTGAAACCCCGCTGAGCATCTCGGTCGCAACGACGTGACCAGATGCTGCTCTTTCTCCTGCGACCCCATGCTGACAACGGTCGCCCGCTTCTGTCCCACCCGTCCCCACGCTACCGAGGGACGTAACGCTTCCGGGACTCACCCTTCTCGAACTAGCACACGTGCTGTCCTTTATCCGTGTGCCGATCAGTATTCGGTTGTCAGAATGGCACCGCTTTGCTCGACATAAGCAAGCTGATCGGGAGTCATGAGGGCATCTCGCAGGTCAACGAGATAGAAGTCCAGGCCCTCGATGTTGGCTCCGCGGAGGTCGCAGCCTCGGAGACTGGCTTTGCGGATTTCCTCGGGAGCTTTGTAGTGCTGCTCCGAGATTTCATCTGTGTAGAAGCCGGTGCGGCTGCCTTCACTGGCGAAGGGACTAAATAGCAGTCCCTCGCGACTGGAGCCCATGTGGAAGGTCGCTCCCCGCAGATCGGCGTCCCGCAAATCGGCTCCTTCCCAGTCGATTTCGCCGAGTTTTGCATTGCGCAGATCGGCTTTTCGGAAGTCGGCTCGATGCAGGCGGGATCCGGTCATGTCGGCACAAGACAGATAGGCACCGGACAACTCAGCATCCGGCCATTCGACGTCTTCCAGATTTGCCGCTGAGAGGCAAGCCCCTGTGAACACTGCTTTGTTGAGGATTGCCGTCCGCAGGTCTGCCCTATCGAGCTGGGCTCCCTTGAGATTTGCATTGAGAAAGTCGGTCGAGTCGAAGTTGCACCGATTGAAAACAGCTTTCCTCAGTTCAGCACCTCGGAGACTTGCTCCAGTGAAGTCAGCTTCGTTGCAGCATGCATGAGAGAGTTTGGCCTCATCCATGATTGCGTGTGAGAAGTCCGTCTGGCCGAATGTGGTCTTGGTCAGATCGGCATCTCGCAAATCTGCATGAGCAAAGTCGACGTTGTGTCCCCGTGACTGCTCGAGCTGCGCGGATTCCAGATTGGCCGACGAGAAGTCGGCCGCGTGCAATGTCGAACTTCTGAGATCAGCCCGTTCGAGGATTGCTCCACTGAAGTCGACCAGAGTCAGATCGTCTTTCTTCAGACAGATCCCTGACCAGTCGACATGGTCGAGATACGCCCCCCACAGATTGATGCCGCGAGGGAGTGACTTCGGACGCCAGTCGGGGTCTGCAATCCTCACCAGACTGGCGATGTCTCCTCTCTTCCTGACACTGGAACTGAAGAAACCGTCTGGTTTTGAGAACGCGCGCTTCAGTTCCAGAAGAAGACTGGCGTGACCGGCAATCAGTCCACCTGTGGCTTTCACCAAATCATGGGGCATCCGACCTCCGAAGTCGTGAGTTTCGCCCGTCGATTGCAACATTCTGAGGAGACCGTCAGCCCCCAGCAAAGTGTGAATTGAAGCATGAGTGAACAGGACTTCGTATTGTCTGGAAAGGCCCGCCATCCGCATCTTCATGAAGGCTTTGTGCGTCATCTCGGCAATATGTGGCTCATCCGACTCATCACATGCCAACAGGCAATAACGTTCCACATGACGTCGAAGTTCGTCGGATGTCAGGACCGCATTGAGATGCTTCCGAACAGCCGCATGGACATTGGGAACTATTTCGTCACTCGCCAGAGCATCGAGGGCAATCGACCACCAGAGGGGCGACCCGTTCAGAAAGTGGCCATCTCCTACTCGACTGATGACATCTCCACACTTGTCGGGATGTAAGGCGAGCAGGTACTCGATCCACTCGTCCCGGCTCCAGTGACACAATCGCAACTCAGTAGCACCTCGCCATCCCGATGTCGTTTGCAGCGTGCAGATGATCGGCCTTTCGTCGTCAAACCCAGGCGGATCGTCGGAATGGGCGTTGTCGATCAGGTGTATAGAGTCCGCATCGGGAAGAACGGCTGCCAGATGCTGCAACGCAACTGTCTTTCCGCTCTGCCTCTCACCGATCACCACAATTGGCTGTTGTTGCCCCCGCTCGATCAACTCCTGCACTTCGTCCTGGAGGAGGACGGTATCACCCGTCACCGGTGACGTCACACGCGGACGAACGGCAGCCAAAGCAGGCTCGATCATCAGACAGTCCTCCGAAGAAAGAACTGGGGAGAGACCCGAGCTTGAATTCTAACAAACCGTGCGGGACCGAGAACAGGTATCAGCTGGCAGGCGGCTTCCACTCCACGCTCTGCTTCACCATATCTCCTTGTGTCGATGACGTTACCGTCCTCGTCGTCCGATGGCGGGAACAAAAGAGTTCACTTCCGACCTGCTCAACTCGGTTGGGGTGAGTTTTCCGATTGTGTGGTTGTTCCACTTGATCCGTGCGACTGTTGCAAGCAGAGTCCGGCGGGGAATCATTCGGTTTCAGGGATCGCCTTCTCGACAATGAATGCATAGAAACTTGAGTTTGAGACGAAAAGACTCAAGCGGGGTGCGAGAAACTGTCTCAGGAGGAAGACGGACAATGTCTGACCGAGCGATCGACACGCTGAAGGCGCACGCCCCGACCGATCGATGTGCGTGTGCGACCGTCATCACGACTCCGAAGTATGTGATCGGGGCGATGGTGCTGGGGCATTCGTTGCGGATGCAGAACTGGCCGCACGAGTTGGTCGTGTTTGTGACGGCTGACGTTGGAACGGATGAGCGTCAGGAACTCTTGCGGGTGTGGGACCGAGTGGTCGAGATTGAGCCGATCGCCAACCCGAATCAGCGGAAGGAACTCGCGTTCTCCAGCTTTGCCACGACGTACACCAAGTTGCGGGTGTGGGAGCAGACGGAGTACGCGAAGCTCATTCTGCTGGATGCGGACACGACCGTGATGGGTGATCTGACGGACCTGCTTGACCGTCCGGACTTCGCAGCCGGTCCGTGTGGCACCGCCTGTGATCAGTTCAACTCGGGCGTGATGGTGCTCACGCCTTCGCAGGCTGTCTTCGAAGACATGTTGACGCAGCTGTCGGAACTGGGGTCATACGACGGCGGCGATCAGGGGTTTCTCAACTCGTACTTCTCCGACTGGTACACAGGACCGGGTGAGCGACGCTTGCCGTTTTCGTACAACGTCCCGTGGCTGCTGGCGTTCTATGCGAAGGCCTGGAAACGGATCGAGGATGAGATCAAGGTGATCCACTACTACGGCCCGCAGAAACCGTGGCAGCTCAAAGGCGAGACGGCTTACACGATCCTCACGCGGGTCGTGAGGTTCATGACGTCGCTTGAAGTCGTCGAGCCATCGCCGCGTGCGACGTGGTGGAACATCCATGCGGACATGCAGAAGACACTGCGTGCTCAGGCGAAGGCCGGGTTGAAGCGCGCGGGCTGATGAGATCCGGCAAAGGTGTGGTCTTCGTGCTCCGCGTGATGACAGTGGCGCTCTGACGTGTGCGAGCTTGTCGAAAGTCGACCCTTGATCCGCTCATCACGCGGAGCGTGATGGCGACATTGGTTCAGAAGTAGGGGTTGCTTTGTTCTGAGACTGATGCGGTCCGTGGCCGATTGGGGCGGGTACCTCGCAGGACGTCGATGGCTTCGGTGATGCCGTCGATGGTGAGTTCGAACATCGGGAAGACGGTGTGGATTAAGCGAGTCGACGTGCCGCCCCAGTGTTCGCTGCGCATGGGGTTGAGCCAGACGGAGTTGGGAACGCGTTCGCGGATGCGCTGCAGCCAGTCGAGGCCGGTTGTTGAGTTGCGGTGGAAGTAGTCGATGGCTCCGTTGACGTGCGTGAGTTCGTAGGGGGCCATCCAGGCGTCGCCGACGAAGACGACCGACCAGCTGTGATCGAGGTTGGCGAGCATGTCGCTGGTTGCTTCACCCTCCCAGCGGGAGATGTCGGTGTACAGAGTCTCGTAGACGCAGTTGTGGAAGAAGCGGTGCTCGAACTCCTTGAAGTGGTTGGCCGCATGGGCAGCGCTGAAGAGCCGCTCGCACAGTGTCGTGAACGGGTCCATCGAGCCACCGACGTCCATCAGCAGCATGAGCTTGATGCGGTTGCGACGCGGGGGGGCGAAGACAAGTTCGATCTCGCCCGCGTTGCGAGCGCTGGCGTCGATCGACTCGTCGAGGTCGAGTTCTTCGGGGCCGTCATCCCGATTGAGTCGTTTGAGCCGACGGAGGGCGATGCCGATCTGCCGCGTGTCGAGGATGCGGTCGGAACGAAGGTTCTGGAAGCGTCGACTCTCGGCCACCTGCACGGCTGACCCGCCTCCGCCACTGCCGCCGACGCGAATGCCGGCTGGGTTCACACCACTGTGCCCGAAGGGAGAGGTGCCGCCGGTGCCGATCCAGCGGTTGCCCCCATCGTGACGTTCGTCCTGCTCGTCGAGCAGATCGTGAAAGCGTTTCAGTAGTTCGTCGAGGTTGAGGGCTTCGAGCTTGGCGCGGTCTTCCTCGCTGATGTCAGGCACGATGGGATCCTTGAGCCAGTCGAGCAGCTCGTCCGTGATATCCAACTCGCTTTCGACCCCACGGAAGAACGCAGCGAATGCCCGGTCATAGGTGTCATAGTCCGTCTCTCGTTTGACGAGCAGACACCGGGCCAGGTGATAGAACGCATCAAGGTTCGCCCGCTCGTGCCCCATCGCGAGCGCCTGCATGAGCGACAGCCACTCAGTGATCGTGACCTTCAGGCCGAAGCGTCGCAGGTGATAGAAGAAGTCGACGAACATGAGTGAGGGTGACGGGTTACATGATCGGAAGGTGTGCAGCAGGAATGACGAATGTCGAAATCAGAAGGAAAGATCACCCACAGTATGTCGTTCCTTAGTTTCTCATCGACATCACCGCTTCGACGTCGTTCTCTCTTTTGAGGAGGACGCCGAGGAAGGGCATCTCGGCGGCGAGGGTGTCGGTGCTGATGCCTCCTCTTTGCAGAGCAGCGATCCAGTCGACGAGTTCGCTGGTTGATGGGCGTTTGCGGATCGAGGGGAGTTCACGCAGCCAGTAGAAGCGGAGCAGCACCTGTTTGAGCAGTTCGTCTTCGACGTTTGGATGATGCACGCGGACGATGTCGACCATCGTTTGTTTGTCGGGGAAGGCGATGTAGTGGAACACGCACCGCCGCAGGAAGGCGTCGGGGAGTTCCTTCTCGTTGTTGGAAGTGA
>JAGQPX010000277.1 GCA_020426505.1 Planctomycetaceae bacterium
ATCCAGGTCGGATGAGCCACTAGTGGTGCGTCACAGCTTGATTTTCGGGTGGCGGGGTCAGGAGCGAAGCGGATGGCCCCGGTGTTTGGACGCACAATGCCAGGGCCATCGTGTTGGTCTGACCCTGCCACCCAACCCGACTTCTTAGCTGTGACACACCACCAGTGAGCGTAACGTGACTCGAACGTCATTCTGGAATCGGACGTGAAGTCCCCGACTGCTCAATCATCCGCTCCAGACTCTCCCACCCCGCGAGTTGCTCAGCGGTGAGCGTCCCGTAGCCACGGGTGGCGACCCTGTGACGAACGGCTCTCAGCCAGCGACGTGTCTCACGCGGCAGACGGGGTCGCTCGCCATTGACGACCAACCCGGTCACCTCCTGCCGTTGATGCTGCCTCCGGACGCTCAACTTGCGTCGGTGATGCACCTCGTAACCGAAGCGACCGATCACGCCTCGCACATTGTAGAGCAGGTCCCTCACCTGATCCGGGTCGTCATCCCGAGCGAAGGAGAACGTCACATCGTCGGCATAGCGTGTGTAGTTCGCACAAAAGCAGTCCGCGATGTTGTCAAGAGCCTGATCGAGGCCCTTGTTCACGAGGTTGCTGAGCTTGGGACTGGTCGGAGCTCCTTGAGGCAGAACGTCTTCATGGGTGCATATCTCGGCCAGCAGACTGGCAGCTGAGCGTCCCCATCCACGACGTCGGAACATCCCCTGGACATCAAAGAATTGAATCGACGGGAAGAAATCAACAATGTCCAGCTTGACGATCACGGCTGCTTCGAGATGAGGGACCGCATTGTCGACGATGCTTTGTCCATCCTCGAAACCCGTCGCACAGGAATGCGACTTCAGTCTGCGCAGCAGCCGACGATGGATGCGGCGTTGCAGTCGTTTGAGCTTGTCGTTCGGAGCGAGAATGCGTCGCTGCCCGCCGGACCGTTTGGGGATCTTAAACTCGTAATACGTCAGTGGAACGTCTTTGATCCGGGTCAGTGGCATGTCGAGCCACTCCCCCAGATCGTTAAGCGTGCGACCACCGGCGAAGAACCGCTGCACTGCTCGCCAGACAGAACTAAATGACATCGCGACCGTTCGCCTCACGAGGAGGAGTAACCTCAACAGAAACACGAGGCGAGCGAACTCGCCCGCCCCGACTGCTTTGCCAAAGCAAGGAGTTGGGGATGCCTCAACTCCTTGCACTCTTCATTCAAGTCCCAAGGGACTCGGACGACGAAACATCGCCCTATGCCATCGCAAGCGAGGCACCACCAAAGCAGCACGCTCAGCGTACCCGTAAGCGGAGTGGAGAACAACGGGACGCCGACGACACGGCGTCCCGCTCGCTTTGCCTGACAGGCAGAGATCGCTGTCTGACCAGACAGCAGGAACTGCCTTCACTTAACGCAGGTCCCACAAGACCCGGACGACGAAACATCGTCCTGTGCCCTCACAAACGAGGCACCACCAAAGCGATACAACCCAGCGTACTGACGACGAATGACGAGAACAACTGCGTCAGCTTTCGCCAACCAGCCGCGCCTAGTGAGTGCTCCGTGATTGCAACGCCAACCAAGTGAGTGCTGCCATTGCTCGAATTCGCTTCCCGATGTAACGTCCCGGCAGAGTTTTCGCTGGAGAGGGAAGATTGACGCCTCCTGTGCGTTATCACTGACAGAGGCCGTCCTTCCAGGCTGACGGTCCGCACTTTCAGCAATACTCCACATTGGGGATCACGATATGTCTGCCACACCTGAACGCGCCCATTGGAAGTCCCGATTCGGTTTCATCCTCGCAGCCGCCGGCTCTGCGGTCGGGTTGGGGAACATCTGGAAGTTCCCCTACATCACCGGCGAGAACGGCGGCGGGTGGTTCGTGCTGATCTACCTCGCCTGCATTCTACTGGTCGGCCTGCCAATCATGATGGCGGAAATCTTCATCGGCCGGACGGCTCAGAAGTCGCCCGTGGGTGCGTTTCGCGATCTTTCCACTCCGAAGAGTCCCTGGATGCTCGTCGGTTGGTTAGGGGTCGCAGCGGGCTTTGTGATTCTCTCGTACTACTCCGTCGTGGCCGGCTGGGCCATGCACTACACCTACCTCTCCGCAACCGATGCCTTCGCCGGGAAAAGTCCCGAGCAAATCTCCAGCATCTTCGGCGAGTTATACACCAACACATCGCTCAATCTGTTCTGGCACGGCATGTTCATGCTGGTCACGATCGGCGTCGTCATTGGCGGTGTCCAACAGGGAGTCGAACGGTGTTCCAAGATTCTGATGCCGGCATTGTTCCTGATGATGCTGATCCTGTTTGGTCGAGCGATGACGACGGACGGCTTTGGACAAGCGTTCGACTTCATCTTCCGAGGCCACGCCGAAAAACTCACAGCCGCCGGTGTCCTCGAAGCGCTCGGCCATGCGTTTTTCACACTCAGCCTCGGCATGGGAGCGATGATCACTTACGGCAGTTACCTGCAGAAGGATGACGATGTCGTCTCGACCTCCGTCACGATCAGCGTACTCGACACGTTGATCGCGCTCTTGGCCTGCATGGTTCTGTTCCCGATTACATTCAGTCATGGGATGGAACCGGCTGCGGGACCAGGTCTCGTCTTCAAAAACATTCCCGTTGCACTGTCTCAGATGCCGGGAACGACCTTCTGGGCGACGATCTTCTTCGCCCTGATCGTGTTCGCTGCACTGACCAGCGCGATTTCGTTGCTGGAAGTCGCGGTCAGTTACTTTATCGACGAGAAGGGCTGGTCTCGCTCGAAATCAACGGTCGTTTGCGGACTCGCGATTGCTCTGCTTGGCATTCCGTCAGCCATGAGTGGTGGAACAGGGATATTCGGTGAACAATTCGCCAAAGCAACCGAGGTCATCTTCGGTGAAGGCAACGGCAAGAACTGGTTCGACCTGTTCGACTACCTCGCCTCGAACTGGATGCTGCCTCTCGGCGGACTGGGGATCGCCATGTTCGTCGCCTGGCGGGTCGGTCCCGAGGCGCGAGAACGAGGCTTCAAGGCGGGATCGAAATTCGGCTCCCTCTACTGGGGCTGGGTCGCTCTGCTGCGGTTCCTCGTGCCGATCGGCGTGGTCGCGGTCTTCCTGAATGCGATTGGCGTCATGCCCAGGATTCTGCAGGTGATTGGTCTCGGCTGATGCTGACGTCTGCTTCTCCTTGTGGGACATTTCAATCGACCACATCGTGACCGGTGAGCCACTTGTCCAGCAGACCGAAGAGCGTCAGCACGGCGAGCACAACGAGTGTCACCGCGAATGCCCCGGCGATGTAACCAAAGCCGATCATCGCACCGATCGCGGCGAGGACCCAGATGGTGCTCGCCGTCGTGACACCTTTAACACTCTTGCCTCGTGCAAACATCACTCCGGCCCCCAGAAAGCCGATCCCGGTGATCACTTGCCCCAGAATGCGCGCCGGGTCCCCGGAAGGACCATCAATCAATACTCCCATCTTGACGAACAGCATCGCCCCCAGACAGACGAGCGAGGAAGTGCGAATCCCGGCCGGCTTGTCGCTGAGTTCGCGTTCGATGCCGATCACCCCGCCACACAACATAGCCATGCCGACGGCTTGCCAGAAGGTGATGCTGAACGGGTCCATTTGATCGGTCTGACACGTGGTGACGATCGAAACGCATCATCCATGATATCAGGCATCGGCTCGAAGGCGGAGCCGTCGGCTTGGGATCGGTGATGGACGACCAGAACTCGCCTACGGAGCTGTCACACTGGATTTGGATTTTGCCTTCATCGTGAGGTCGAGTTCGCCCGGCAAGTCCATGCCGTTGATCGTGAGCGTGATACTCCCCTTCACGCGGAACGTTTGGTCGGTGTCGACGTACAACTTCTGCTCCGGATCGTACCAGAGGGTCCCCTCTGATGATTCGACCTTGAGTTCACTCTCCGACACCTTGGCGGGCAACGCGGGATTGTCGGCGACCTGCAGGTCGACACTCTTGACGGCGACCGTCACCTTCTCCAACTTGCGCCCGGCCTTCTCCTCTGGTCCCACGTAGGTGTACTCCCGCTCGAGTTCAAAGGACTGTCCACTGCCGAGATCGAGTTTTTCGACTCGCGTCCACGACTCACCCGGTTTGACCGGTTCGGTCGCATAGATGAAGACTTCGTTGTTGCCGCGCTCCTTGATTCGTTCGGGGTCGAGGTCGTGCTTGAAGATGTCGCTCACCCCCTTGATCGGTCCGTCGATGAACTCCGCTTTGAGCACCTTGTGATCAGCCCCCATCTCAAGACTCCACTTGGCCGGCGCCATTGCTTTCAGCATGCCGTGGATCATCGCCACCTGCGGATTGGCCGGCGCCTCGCCCGGGTTGTTGGAGTTGAACTGCACTTTGAACCCACCGGGCAGCGAGAGGTCTGCCTGCAACACCTCGTACCCACCAGTCGACGTGTATCCCCCGGAATCCGTCGGCTTGTCGATCGTTGTCACAATGGTGGCGAAGTTGTTCGCCTGCGTCTCCAGCGCCATACCGGCAATCGTCATCGTCTGAGTGTTCTCCACCTCCATTTCCGTGCGAATCTTGGTTCCCTCTGTGACAGCCGGGCTGTAATTCAGGGACACCTGCGCCTCCGCAGACGCCGCGACCGATGCGATGACGACACAACTCAACAGACGTAACATGGGAATTCCCCGCTCAAGGAGTTTTGAAAGACAGCACTGTTTTTGTTCGACACGGGTCGACATTTCTTGACATTTAGTGCCTCATCAGACGAAGTACGCCTCTCGCACCATGACCGTTTGAACTATTCGCTCCGGAAATGGATCATAGAATCTCGGCTGCCCCATCAACAGTCGGCAACGCCTCCGCGCACGCGCTGTCACCGATCGGTCGTTAGCCGCGAGCCAACGGCGAGCGCCTGTCGCATTCACTCTGACCCAGTGCAACTCACCAAACGAAACTCGCACATTGATTCCTCCCCACATGCAGCAGACAAGCAAACCCGCCGTCGTTCTCGTCAGCGGCGGACTCGATTCGGCGACTGTCCTCGCCATCGCCAAAAGCGAAGGCTACGACTGTTACGCACTCTCGTTCGACTACGGACAACGTCACCGCTACGAACTGGAGGCGGCCAATCGTGTGTGCGAGGCAATCGGCGTTGCCAGGCACATCACGCTGCCGCTCAACCTCAGCACGTTCGGCGGCTCTGCCCTCACCGCAGACATCGACGTCCCCAAAGATCGCCCGGAAGTCGAAATGGAAGCGGGCATCCCGATCACCTATGTCCCCGCCCGCAACACGATCTTCCTCTCGGTCGCACTCGGCTGGGCTGAGGTGCTGGGGGCGTTCGACATCTTCATCGGAGTTAACGCAGTCGACTACAGCGGCTACCCCGACTGCCGTCCGGAGTTCATCACGCAGTTCGAATCGCTCGCCAACCTCGCCACCCAGGTCGGCGTCGAAGGGACCGGCCACTTCCGCATCCACACGCCCCTCATCGACCTCACCAAAGCCGACATCATCCGCCGCGGCCTCTCGCTCGGCGTCGACTACTCCCTCACCCACAGCTGCTACGACCCGGACAAAAACGGTCACCCCTGCGGCCACTGCGACTCGTGTGTTCTCCGCGCGAAAGGCTTTGCGGCGGTCGGCGTCGATGACACACATCAGTGACGTTCGTGATACAATCGGGACGTGGTTTCAAAGCCGTGATCCTTCGGTCGCTGAACTCGCCAGAGTTCAGAAAGCCGTTGAGCGTTGATACATCTGAATTCTGGCGAATCCAGCTACTACGATTTTGAAGCCGGTTCGAGGTGACTCGGCCACTCAATCCTCTGCGGAGCCAATCATGCGATGTCCACATTGTGAGAAGTCGACGCTGGAAACGTTTCAGGTGAAAGGGTCGGGAGTCCGGCTTGATCGGTGCAACGGTTGTTCGGGTGTGTGGTACGACAGCGATGAACTGCAACAAGTGATGTCCGTCGCCGAAGAGAAGCTGCACATGCTGGACAAGGCACACCCGTCGCAGCGACTCTGCCCGCTCTGTCTGCGGGAGATGTTCGTATTCGACTACCCGCAGACCGACGTCGCCGTCGACATGTGCGGCCACTGCCGCGGTCTGTGGCTCGACCTTCACGAGGCAGAGCGAATCAAGACGGCCCGCAAACAGTGGATGCAACAACAGGACGCAGAGCGTTCCAACTCCGCAAAAAGTCCGTTGACGAACATCCTGGAGGCCGTCTTTCATTCACTCGACTTCCTTCCCGCGAATTGACGTTGCCGCCGTCTCCGTCACGGTGGTAGAGTCGACCTGATACAACTCACGTAAGATCCCAAGCCGTCATGGACCCATCCCTCACTCCACGCGAAATCATCGAACGCCAGGTTGCCGCTCACGAGGCAGCAACCCGCGCTGACTACGAACGTGTCGGGGAGATGACGTTGCAGGAACGTGCAAACATGATCGATATCGTGTGTCGCGTTGCGGCCTCGCAGGTGGCATGGAGACGTCAAATGGGATACGAATCTGCCAAGATGCCACGATGGCCCGAATCAACTTGGGATTTGTTAAAGCGATACGCACCGAATGGCCAACTCTGATCAGTCTCTCAATCTGAGACCGACGCGGATCGCAGCCGAACTTGGCAAGATGCTGGAATCTTCTCCGTTCGGTGGCGCCTTGGCACTCGGGCTCTGGACAAGGGCTCGCGGCACGGTCGATGTCGATGTCACCATCTACGCCTCTGCAACGGACCCAGATGACTGCCTGGAACTCCTGCGAAATGGAGGTGTCGAGTTTGTTTAATCGGAAGCACGTGAGAGCATCAACGAGCACGGATTCTTCCGAGCGTCGCTGGACAGCGTCATCGTCGATATCTTCCTGCCGACCATTCCCGTCTACGAACTGTGTCGACATCACCGACAGCGAGTCGAGTTCCTTGATCAGCCGGTCTACGTTTGGGACCCGGTTGCTGTGGCGATTTTCAAGATGATGTTCTTTCGACCACAGGACCTGGTCGACGTCGAGAACATGCTCAAGACCCCCTCAACCGAGATCGATCTCAACCTGGTCCGCGAGCAACTCGTCGACATCTTCGGCCAGCGCGACCCACGGATCTCCAACTGGGATGAGATCGTTTCGCGAACTCGGGGATGAGTCATGTCTCCGCATGTGGTACACTTTGAGTCCCACCCTTCCAACCGGAATCACCCTGCCTGCCGGTGTTGTTGGAGACTGCATGCGTCGTTCGTTTCCATTGACCTGTCCTGAGTTCTCGCAGCTCTCACGAGTCCCTCGTCGAGATGTGCTGCGCGCGGGGTCGTTGGGGATGCTCGGTCTGGGGGGACTTGCGTCGCAGGTGAGTGCGGGGCCGGTGGCGGTCAATGGGGCACCCGGGTTCGGTCGGGCGAAACGGTGTATCTTCCTGTTCATGTGGGGTGGGCCGAGTCAGCTCGAGACGTTCGACATGAAGCCGGACGCTCCGTCGGAAGTGCGGGGTGAGTTCGATCCGGTCTCGACACCTGTGCCCGGTCTGCACATCTGCGAGCACTTCACGCACCTCGCACCGCTCATGGACAAGGTGGCCGTCGTGCGATCGCTGACGCATGACGATCCGGCTCACCTGTCGAGTGGACACACCACGCTGACCGGTCACTTGCCGCCGGTCAACAAGAGTGACGCGGAGCCTCCCTCCGAGAAGGACACGCCTCACCTGGGGGCCATGCTGTCGAAGCTGCGGCCAACCACCGGCGGCATGCCTTCGTTCATCACCATGCCCTGGAAGGCTCTGCACCCCGCGGCTCCCGGCGGACAGGCCCCTGGTCAGCACGGCGGCTGGCTCGGTCGTTCGTACGATCCGCTGCTCCTCGAAGGGGACCCCAACGCAGCTGACTGGAAGGTGCCGGCCCTCGCACTCAGCGACGGCGTCACCGCTCACCGGCTCGACGACCGCCGTCACCTCCTTAATGTCATCGACCGTCAACGACAGTCACTCGAACGGTCCCCCGTCTCGCTCGATCTCGACACGCAACAACAGAAGGCGTTCGGACTGCTGACCTCGCCGGACGTGCGACGGGCGTTCGATCTCCAGCAGGAACCGGACGAGGTCCGCGACGCCTACGGCCGCAACATTCATGGACAGTGCGTGCTTCTCGCCCGCAGGCTGGCCGAGCATGGCGTGCCGTTCGTCTCGGTCAACTGGCATCAGGACCACAAGAACTTCTGGGACACGCACGGCAACAACTTCAACCGGCTGAAGAACGACCTCATCCCCCCCTCCGACCGGGCCCTCGCCACCCTGCTCACCGACCTCGATCAGCGGGGCATGCTCGACGACACACTGGTCGTCTGGGTGGGCGAGTTCGGCCGTCGCCCGCAGATCACCGCGAACAACGCTGGCCGCGAGCATCACCCCTTCTGCTACAACGGCCTGCTCGCCGGCGGCGGCATCACGGGCGGCGCGATCTACGGCAAAAGCAACGACATCGCCTCCCACCCGATCGAAGACCCCGCCTCCCCCCACGACCTCGCCGCCACCATCCTCCACGCGTTAGGTGTCGACGGCACGACCACCCTCCCCGACCGCTCCAGCCGTCCCAGATTCGTCTACGACGGCAAGCCAATCACGGAGTTGTTCAGCTGACACTGACCGACGACGGGTGGCCCCGGTTGCTCGTCAACCGGGGCGGCGCAGCCGTGGGAGGTCATGAGTGTAACGCACGTTCACCCTCTCATCTCTTGACGACTCCGTCGTCCCAGATTGCAAGCAATCTGGGCCACCCACTGTTGTGTCCGCATCACTCAATCCAGTGATGTAGGGTGCGTGGTCATTGACAATCGGTGCGTTTCGATCGTGCGATTGACGTCATATTCTACTTACCGTTCCTCTCTCCTTGGAACGCACCAGATCGATCCACGGCCACGCACCCTACTTCTGGGGCACCTGGTAATCACCCCTCAATTCCCAGCATTGATTCCAACACAACAGACCCAGCAGGCGTAGCAATCATGTCACTCCTGGAGAAATATGCATGCCAGTGCGATGCCCCGACGTCAATGGATGGGCAGCGAGTCTCAAGAAGTTGCGTACCCAATCAGATAACGATCCACCGGTGACCGATCCCATCGTGTCACCCTGCGTATGACGTCCACACTCGCATGCTTGCCCTGCTTCGCGATGCAAGCATGGCACACAGCACCCGGTGCCGCCCTGCTTCTGAAAGCTGTCACTCGCCTGCCTTCACCCATTCTTCGTTGAACCAGACGTGTTTGATGGTTTCGTTGGGTTTGGGTGTGTAGGTGTATGTGACGTGGATCAGGCCGTCGCGGGTTTGGATGACGGTGGGGTAGGAGGCGTGCGGGTTGTCATCCGGGGGGGTGTGATTGTCCTCGATGAAGCGATGCCATTTCCAGGTGGTGCCTTCGTCGTCGGAGAGATAGGCGGTCAGTCGTGAGCGACCGTGGCGACCGTCTCGTCCGTCCAAGTCGTTGCAGAGCAGGACCCAGTGGTCATTTTGGAGCTTGGTGATCGACACGCTCGATTCGGGGTTGCGAATCTTCAAGTCGTGGAAGTTGCCCCAGGTCAGTCCGCCGTCGGTGGACTCCGCGACGCGGATGTAACGGAGTGGGCCTTTGTCTCGACCGTAGGCCATGATGGTGCCGTCCTTCTTCTGGATCATCGCAGGCTGGATCAGTCCGTAGTCGGCCATGGGCTCGCCGTACTCCCATGTCTTGCCGCCGTCTTCGGTGAAGCAGGACAACGACGTGCAGTACACGTCCGAGTAGAGCCCGATCAGCATGCGGTTATCCGAGAGCATGATGGGCTGGCAGCGGGGCATCCAGGAGAGCATGCCGGGCAGGCGTCCCCAGACGGCATCCTGATATTCGGCCAGATAGGTTTGGTCGGTCCGCGCCATCCGCACGCCGTGCTCGAGACGTGAGCGGTACTTCTCCTCGAAGTCGAACATCGAGCCGAACTTCTCATCGACGCCCGCAGCCATCTTGTCCATCACGGCCGCGGGTGGCCCCGGTTGCTTGTCAACCGGGGCGGCGCAGCCGTGAGAGGTCTTGAGTGTGATGCACGCTGACCCGACCACCTCTTGACGACTTCGTCGTCCCAGATTGCAAGCAATCT
>JAGQPX010000278.1 GCA_020426505.1 Planctomycetaceae bacterium
CAATGTAGTGATCTTTCTGGATCGAAATCTGAGTGCGTTAACCAGCCGCGCCCGTCAGGAAGCGGATCATGGTTCGGTGCGGTTCCGCTTCCTGACGGACGCGGCTGGTGAGGTGGCTCAGGAAGTGGAAATCGCCCAACCAGTTGTGGGTGCTACTCGAGGGTGTACTCAGACTCCTTTTCCGCATCGGCTCCAAACGATGCACGGAGTCCGTCAGCGGCGTTGGTCACCGTCTTCTCCGGGCCGGCGAGTTTGAAGAAGAAGTTGCCTGCCTTCGACATCAGCATCACTGCGAGCATGCGGGAGCCGGGCATGGCCTTCGACTTACCAAATTGTGGCGGTCCAACACTCTTGTTGTAGGTGCCGGTGAGGTCGACCAGGATGTACTTGCCCTGTTCAGTTTCTCCCTGAGTCATCTTGAGTTCGCGGCCGTCAGCGTCGAACTGGTTGATCCATCGCTGAACGTTGGCTTGAGCTGATCCGCCGAACGGTCCCGAGAGCACCAGTTCGGTTCCTTCCGGATCGCCCTCGGCTGCGGGGATGACGAACTGTGCCAGCCGCAGGCGACTCGAGGGTTGTTCCTGCTTCCATGACTCGGGGATGTTGAGTGTCAGCGGTCCCGCTTTGACCTCACGAGTTGCGGTCGTCTCAGAGTCACCCGCTCCTGTGACACCGGGGCCAGTTGCTCGCAACGCGATCCCGGCGACCTTCATGGGAATGGAGTAAAGACTGGTGCGAGCTGTCACGTAGAGCGTCTGATTGTCAGGTCCGCCGAACGCACAGTTTGCCGGCTTCTCTGGAACTTCAATCCTCCCGATCAGATCGCCGTCACCGGTCAGCACCACGACCGACTTGTAGGTGGCGTAAATGTTGCCGTGCTCGTCGAGGCTCATCCCGTCCGGACCGCCGCCATCAAGCGATTCGTCACCGGTGAAGATCACCTCGCCGCTGGAGATGCTCCCCGGCCCGACGATGTCGTACCGCATGATCTTTCGCAGGTTGATGTTGGCCACGTACAGATGCTTGCCATCCGCGGAGACGAGCACGCCGTTCGGCCGGGGAAGGTCGTCGACCACACGAGTGACTTTGCCCTCTGTACTCAGGTAGTAGACACCCTCGACCGGTTGGGGCGGATCGTTGGGGGAGTAGTTCGGGTCAGTGAAGTACAACCCGCCGTCAGCATCAAGGGCCAAGTCATTCGGTTTGTTGAACGGCTGTCCCTCAAACGTTGTCGCCAACACATCTGCCAGTTCCCCCTGTTCACCCGAATCGGTCGCTCGCATACACGCGACCTGCTGGGTGTTCCCCTGTGCCGCGTAGACTTTTCCCTGTTGGTCGCACATCAGGCCGTTGGCGCCTTGAGAGTCGGTCATCCAGTCATTGTGAGTGCCATCGGGAAGCACACGCACGATGCGGTTGTTTGGAATGTCGGTGAACAACAGATACCCGTCTGGATGCCACGCCGGTCCTTCAGTGAACTTGCAGTCAGACATCACTTGCGTCGCGTCACCGTCTACCAACTCAGTGAGATCGGCTGCGTGGACTGACATCGCCTGAGGCAGGATTGCTACAACCGACAACACCATCGCGGTGAAGGGAATTCGATTCGAGAACATCATTGAGTCCGTTTCTCGCTGAGGGAGTGAGGGCGAAGCTTGTGCAGATTCACAGAAGAAGTCCGGGCTGACCGGATTCCCGATCTGACCTCTCGATTGTGGCGGCCGGTCACGAGACTTGCAAACGACCGTCGGCTCATCGTCGCCTGATCAACCGTCTCCTGAGACGATCGGCAATCCAGTGAAGAGTCAATGCTGAGAGTTTCGGGTAAAGCTCGTCGTAACTCGAAGCCACTGCTGGTCAAGCCAGCAGTGGCACCCGTAATCCAAGCTCTGACGGACCACTAGCTTCTTCGCATAACAGCACGCGGACCCGAATCAGGTCAGCACAACCCGAAGACGCATCCCGCGATCAGACGTGCCGATGTCGAGAAATGACCTTGCGGTATCAGCGAGTGGCGGCGACGGGAGTCTTGCGGTCGTAGGAGGCTTCCCATTCTTCCTGCGTCCATTCCTGTTGATCTTCCTCTTCCTCCATCGGCCGACCATGATGCAGATCGTACCAGCCGTCATCGGCGGGGAGGAAGAACTGACGGAACCACAGCATCTGCGTGACGCGTTCCTGGGGAGCATACAAGCGGATGGCGATGCCTTTCTCGAACCAGTCGAACAGCATGCCGAAGAAGCCGCTGGGGACGTACTTGACGCAGCTCATGTCAACCGCAACCGATCGCTGCTTCTCCTTGAGGATGATGTGGTTCAAGCCGTCACGCAGCAGCGAGAGATCGGCACCGTCCCAGATCTCCATCTCGCCGAGGTTCATGAGTCGCGTACCATCATGATCACTGAGGATGAGTCCCTCGAGGCTCTTGCGTTCGGCCATTTCGTCTCCAGACGTTCTGCTCGTTGAGAGGTCACCAACCCGTGCTCCGCAGCAGGGGAGGGACTCGAACGTCAAGCAAGCAGCACGCCAGAGATGATTTCAATCGTGCCGACAACACGCGGCTTGTCTTAAGTGTTGAGTCAGACGCAGGTTCGGACGATAGCTTGGCATTTACCCTGCACAATTGACCGTCGGTGATGATGCCCGATCGCGACATCGATGTTGTGTTCGGGCAACATCAGTGCTGTGTGATAGTTGCGACGGAACTTTTCACCGTGGAGACGTTGAGTCGCGGAGTGCGCGCGGAGTTCTCTATGTTCTTCACAGGAAGTCTCCCGGTCGCATCATCAACGAGAACTATGAGGAGAACGACGACTGGTGGCACGAACGATGATGGTGACACCTCTCCGCGTTCGCTCCGCGTCTCCGCGGTAATAACTCCTCCTCTGAGGTGTCATCCCCCTTCGGGCACGAACAGCAGACGGCTGCAGTTGCAGAAGATGACTTTGCCGGAGTTCAAAGCAACTCGCATTTGTGGGGTGATGGCCGTGTAGCAGTTGGTGCAAATACTTCCGTCCACTGCGGCCAAGGCTTCCGCTCCGTAGGCGGCAACAAGGCGGCGGTACTTGACCGCATTGTCACCTCCCAGAATCTTCTCCGCCTCCTTGACCTGGCCTTCCAACTCGCCGACTCGTGCCTCCAATCCGCCCTTTGCGTCAGCGACTTCCTTTGCACGTTTATCTCGCTCCTGCTGAGCCTGTGTGACCTGTTGTTCGCCTTCACCAACGGCAATCTGGAGCCGATCGACGGTTTCCAGCGATTCCAGAATCTCGTCCTCCAGCACGCTATTGGCAACGGCGTCCGCCTCGATTTGTCCTTTGATCACATCGAACTCTTTGTTTGACGAGGCAGCGTTGAGCTTTGCCTGAAGACCGGCGATCTTCGCTTCGTTTGTCTTCAGATCGAGTGATTTGCGATCCGCAGCAGCTTTGGCCTGCTTGAGAGATTCGCGTTTGGCAGCCAATTCCTCTTCGGCCTTCTTGACGAGGTTCTCCCGGGCCGTGACCTGTCGAGGGCCTCGCGCCAATTCGTCTTGCACTTCTCCGAGTTGTGCCAGCAAGGCATGCAGATGTCGCAGGCCTGCGTTGATATCCGACATTGTCCGTTGACTCCATCCGGTCCGTTGTGGGACCGCAATCAGGTGTAGTGAAAGAAACCCGGCCTTCATGGGAAAGCCGGGTTTCATGTGAGTGATGTTCTCGAATCCCAATAAAAAACCGCCGACTGTCACTTGGCAATCGGCGGCGTGGGATCAGTTGGGTGCCCCCGCAGTGAGCCGGTCGAGGAAGCCTTTCAACTGATGGCTCCTCACCGGGTGTTGTAATTTCCGGACCGCCTTGGCCTCGATCTGCCGCACTCGCTCACGAGTCACCCGGAAGATGCGACCGACTTCTTCCAACGTGTACGTGTACCCGTCACCCAAGCCGTACCGGAGCTTGATGATCTCGCGTTCACGATAGGTGAGGGTCTTGAGCACGTGGTCGATCTTGTCCTTGAGCATCTCTTGTGCGGCAGCAGAGACTGGGTTGTCGCCCCGATTGTCCTCGATAAAGTCGCCGAAGTAGCTGTCTTCTCCTTCGCCGACCGGTCTGTCCAAGCTAACGGGGTGACGTGAGATTTTCAACACGCGCTGCGTTTCTTCGAGGCTGACGTCGGCTGCGGCCGCCGTCTCCTCCATAGTCGGCTCGCGTCCGAGCTTCTGCACCAACTCCTTGCTGATGCGACGCAGTCGTGACATCGTCTCGATCATGTGGACCG
>JAGQPX010000279.1 GCA_020426505.1 Planctomycetaceae bacterium
CGAAAGGGGAGTGACACTGCCACAGTTCGTCGATGTGCGCAAGCTTTATGCGCTGTTCGGTGGCTGTGAAAATGAGTGCGAGGCGTCGGGAGAGAAGGAGACGCTCTGCGAAAGGTCGAGCCGATGGCTCGTGATCCGTCCGTGACTCGCTGCGGGTTAGTTCCTTGATGGAAGAAACACGGCCAGCAGTCGCCGGTCTGGTTGTGTCAGTTTCTGTCTGTCGACCGGCTGAAACATCACGGGGACGTTCCAGCCGATCGTTCTGCTCAGACCACCAATGCGGCCACGCCGAACACGAATAGGCCGAGGACGACGATCAGATCGAAGGCTGGGCCGGGAAGGTCAGCGGACCGCTTTGGCTGTCCGAACCAATAGGCGCGCCACAGATACCGCACGAATCGCTGTTTCCGCGTACCCGATTCTTCCAATGGAAGTTGCCATTGAGGAACAGGCTTCGTTCGCAGGACGTCCGGGACCAATAGCTTGCCGATGAGGGACTCACGTCTGTGCATGATGAAAGGGAGAAAGTGACAAAACACACCAAAGGTGGTGCTTGCTCACTGTTCGCGTGGGGTTCGGGTGGTCGTTGAGGATGACTGGCGTGCACGGACACGCACGGCTTTCGTCAGACAGCTCCAACACAGAGCTGCTTTCTGCAGAAAACCGTCGCCGAAATCGGCCGTTACACACTCGCGGTCCTTGCGCTCACACCATGTGCAGGTGGTCTTCGCGTGCCATTCAGTCAGTTTGAGATGCATGGGGTTCCTTTCCGAAAATGTTGATGATCGGGAAACAGCCTGCCGTCATGGGGACAGCAGAGCACGTTGACTCAAGAAATGAGTGCCGATCGCCAGGAAAGGACTGGGAAGGCGGGAAACGGGAGAAGTCTCAGCCAGTGACTGCAGACAGGTCAAGAGGACACAGTCAATCGTCGCCTGACCGGCCCGTACGTCAGCGGTCGTACGAGCGGGGCATCGCCGGAGCGATTAGTTGTTGTGGCCGACTTGGGCTTCGAGACGGTTGAGCCGTTGTCCGTGTTGTCGCTGGACGTCACGGAGGGACACGTAACGGTCGCCAAAGGCGCCGAAGATGTCCTGGCTGTGTGTCTCAAAGGCCACATCGAAGTGTCGAATGATTTCTTTCTTCCAACCTTCATTGGACGTCAGAATCTCATCTTTCGACTTCTCGTCGGCACGGTACAGATTGCTGAGGGCTTCCATCAGTTTCCCGATGTCGCCCTTCAGCTCGGCAATGTCAGCCTTCGTGGCTGGTTCGCTGTCAGTCGTCATGATGACAAAAGGGTACAGGACAATTTGGTTGCCGAGCAACCAGATTTCCACACGATGGCGCACCATCAGATGAGCCGCTGATCTCATCCTGAACGTGCTGGACGCATGGCTGCTTGAAAACAAAGGCATGGCATCACCTGTCAGTGATGGGGAATCTTGAACGAGAGTGAGATGGTCGAAGGAGAGTCGTTCGCATCTCGAAATGAATGTCGTTCTCGACCGATGATCGCGACCTGGTTCACGTTGAGATGAACTCCGGTTCCGCATCTCTCGGTCGGACTGATCGAACCAGGCAGGCGATCAGGGTCGCCTGCAAGATTCTGTCAGTGTGGTCAGTCACCATTGGTGTTTGACCGTTGCTCTTGTTCGAGTTCCATGATGAACTGCCAAGCCTCATCCGCGATGTGTGCCACGATGGGCAAATCATCACGGGAAAAGGCCGACGTCGTCTGGAACTGGCCGTCTGAATCCCGATACGTGCGCACAATGCTCACGCGGTGGAACGTCTGGCCATCGTCCGTCTGGTTTGCAAAGATACTTGCACTGATGCCGCGAAGACGGAAGGTCTCGATTGGTTGGTTGTTGGGAACGCGCGCAGCTTTCGCGTTCGGTTTGGTGGAGTTTC
>JAGQPX010000050.1 GCA_020426505.1 Planctomycetaceae bacterium
GGAAAAAATCACACCGGATGATACCCATCACCCGGCATCCCCCAGCGCTACCACCGACTTCTTCAACCTTCCACTACGGGCGGGACATCATCCCGACGGCTGGGTCGCCGAAGAGAGCCTGGCCCGTTACTTCGATTTCTACTGCGAGCGCAGAATCCATCAGTCGCTGGGCTATCGCACGCCTGCGGCTGTGTACGCGATGAAAGATTCAAGCGAAGGAGGGTCCACCGTCGAAGATCGTGACAAAGTGTCTCGGATCTCGAGCGGGGGCGCGTCAGAGTGATTGGCTCCGTTTGCCCCCTCAGGCGGTCGGCGACGAGGCCCTTTGGGGGGCCTCGCCGACCGCTGAGTCCATACCACTATTCACCCCATCTCGCTGTCCAACGATTGGGGTCCATCTCCGGATTCAGTCGTTCGCACCTGTCGACGCGGGCCATCGAACCTCTCGTGCGTCGATACACACATGCACTCAAACTCGATCCGGGCGTGACCGACCACTCACTCCGCGTCACCGCCCTGACCACGGCCCGCGAGCGGGGAGCCGACATCATCGACCTGCAGGACTTCGCTGGCCATGCCGACCCACGAACCACGCTGACGTATATCCGAACCCGTGACCGACTCTCGAAGTCGCCCGCGTATGTGCTCAACTACTGATAGTTATCCCGTTTCCATTCAGGATGTGTCGTTCCGACAAAGGAGGCAATTGCGTGCTGTGATGTCAAGCAAGAATCCTGATTGGGCACAACAGAATCACACCGAAGTCGTTCAAGAATCTCCGCGAGGGGACGACCGTTTCCACGTCCGACACTCCAGCGAATCTCAATGCACTCCGACAGCACCCGAGCCCACACGTGCGCAATCGGCCGATGTGACCGAAGCAGGTTTCAACATCGGCGCAAATGACACCGGACGAAATGTCCTGTGCGCGCAGGCGGAATCGTGATGCGTCTGGAGCGGCTCGCTTTGTTACCGACAAGACGGCCTGATTCACCAACGTTATTTGCGACGGCTCATACATGCAGGGGCTTCGAGCAAACATTGTCGTGGCGGAGTGACATGAAACGCCATTGGGCTGTTGTGCCGGAGCAACAAGGTTTATCCCTGGAGACGGCGCCGGTCTTTTTCATCCAAGCACGGAGGAGCAAAACAAAGAGCCAGCAGAACGCCATCAATGCTCAAGAGCGACGTGTTTACTCAAGTCGTCCTACTCGTTGGTGAAGGGTTTCTGAGGGCAGTTCGCCGAATAGAGTCTGATTTTTCCTGGAGAATCTGCCGAAGTCCCAGAAGCCGACCTCTGCAGCAACCTTCGCGACCGTCGTTTCCGCTCGATCGCTGGACTTCAGGATCCGCCTCGCTTGATGGAGGCGGTTCGCGATCAGGTACTGTTGGGGCGTTACGCCCAAGTGTTCACGGAATACGGTCAGCAGCGTGCGGTCACTGATACCGACACACTTCGCGACATCGTGAACTGTTGATGCCAACTCGGGACGATCGTTGATCAAAGTTTCTGCGATTGCCACGAGTCGACGGCGATTAGCGAGGGTGGTCCGTTTCAGTTCATTCAAGGAATCGACAACGCCGAGGATCCTGTGAACCGTTGACGAGATCTCCTGTTCGAATGCGTTGACCGATGAAGCCTCAGAGACCAAATGAGGATTTTGATCCGCTGCCTGTAAAAAAGCGTGGACATTTCTTGTCAACCTACGAACCAACTTTCGTCCGGGGCAGATGACATCTGCACTCTGGAGAGAGAGGACTGGTGAATCCGCCATCTTGAGCGCCGTGTTGGGAATAAAGATGGAGATCCAGTTGATGGGACCTTGACCTGCCAAGCGAAATTCGGCTCGCGGGGGCAGTATTGCAATTGCTTCTGAGTGGATTCTCTGCCCATTCACGGGAAACGGATCGCGAGTGTCAGGAATGTAGAGCCCCCACCCCTCGGGCGTGACAGTGCCTTCGGTGAGCATACCACTCCCCTCCACACCGTTCTGAATGTGCAAACCGTTCAGCTCAAGTTGTCGAATCGACCAACGGCGTTCGTAGAGGCGAAGCAGTCGAACATCCAGTTGGACATCGCGAATCGCTTCAGCGTAGGCTTCGAATTCGGTGAAGGATCCGGACTTCATCGGCACTTGAAATGTTCATCTGTAATGTGGCTCCCCGCACTCACATGCAGTCTACCAGATCGAAGAGATTGCGGATATTACGTAGACGGCTTGTGGGCAAGCCCTCACGATGAAATCGAGACTCAAGGCTGTTCTGGCCACAACGTCTCTTCCGTCTACTATCGTCCACAAGTCGAGATCTGTCTCGGAATTCTACTCTTCAGTAGCTGTTTTGTTTTCTGCGTCGGAACGAACGATCGGCGATTGCGTGATCTCGACAAGCGAGGTGTGACTGTCTTTATCATCCTCGGGTCATATTTGGTCACAAATGTTCATGACCGACACGAACTCCGACTTGATTCGTTTTGGTGACATCAGTTTCTCAACTTGATAACCTTCGGATCTTGATCAATGGACTTTGCGTTTGCCCCTCTCGGACCAACTCTCCATTGGTTGGCCCTCGTGTTCATCTTTGCTTTTCTGCTCATTGGACTGGCAATCGTCATCGTGCTGGCTGCACTTCCGGGGCAGATCGCTGCCCGAAGAGGACATCCGCAGGCAGAAGCCATCAACATCTGTGGCTGGGTTGGATTGCCGACTGGCTTTTTCTGGGTCGCTGCGTTGGTCTGGGCTTACCTCAATCCTCGCGAAGACATTGATGCCACTGGCAGGCTGGCGGATCACGTCGCTCGGCTTGAAACGGCAGTGGCGTTAATCGAGGCGAATTCACAGGAGGCGGGCTCATGATTGTTGCGGTCCTGACATGTCTATTTGTGATCTACCTCTATCGTTCGCTAAATGCTGACACAGCTGGAACAACAAATCACTCCGCCGAAGACGGTCAGGAGACCGAGTCGCTCGCCCAGCTCATGGAACGCTTGGAGCGGCTGGAATACCGGATCAGGACTCTGGCCAATGAGAACTCTGCAGGGGGGGATTCGCCATGATGTGGCTCCTGGGGGGAACGTATTGTCTCTTGCTCTGGCTCATCTTCTCCAAGCTCAAACTTCTGCGATTCTCACTCCCCATCGCGATCGTCGCCGGCTCAATCGGTCCCTTGGGGATATTGGCACTGTTGTTCTGTGCTCAGTATTACCATCCGCTGACGAATCAGGTGCTGGCTTTTCAAAAGGTGGTCCCAATTGTGCCGAGAATGAACGCGCCTGGGCGCGTCACTGAGATCCATGTCGAACCGAACATCCCCGTGACCCAGGGAGATGTCTTGTTCGAGGTAGACCGTGTTCCATACGAGAATGCGGTTGCTCGGTTGACGACTGCGGTTTCGGAGGCCGAACAGTCAGTGAAGGTGGCCGAAGCGAATGTCGATGTCGCTAATGCGTCACTGGCACGGGCATCGTCTGATGCAGACTTTGCGACAAGCGAACGGGACCGCTATCAGAAACTCGTGGCCTCGGAAGCCGCGACCCAACAGAGACTCGATCAGGCAGTCGCCAGCTACGAACAGGCAGCGGCGGCGCTCAACCAGGCGTCAACCGGTCTCAAACAAGCGACATCCTCCGTCGAACTCTCACAGGCACGGCTGAGGCAATCGCAGGTTGCTCTTCAGGACGCTCAGTACGACTTGGATCAGTCGACGGTCCGAGCGCCAGGGGACGGCTATGTGACGAATCTGCAACTTCAACCAGGCATGCTCGTGGGCGGACCAGGCGCCCCTCCGGTGATGAGCTTTGTGCAAGACCGGTCCGAGTCTGAGGAAGGAGTCGTTGTCGGACTGTTTGAACAAAAGAACTACCTGCTCATCAAGCCCGGACAGTACGCCGAAGTCATGCTTGACACCTATCCCGGTGAAGTGCTGACCGGCGAAGTCCAGACGACGATCGACATCTCCGGCGCCGGTCAACTCGACGCCTCGGGACATCTGCCAAGCGACCTGGGGACCGGCCCTCCAACACGGTTCGCAGTCCGTATTCAACTGGACCGTGGCGCTGACCTGCGGATCCCTGCTGGCGTCCATGGGACAGCCGCTGTTTACACTGATCAGGTCCAAATCGCCGGAATCCCGATCATGTTCGTTATTCGTGCACAGAGTTGGCTGAAGTACGTCCTCTGATTCAGCCTCATCCAACAACAAGGTCGGTGAACATTTTTAGTTCAGATATCAGTATACGGTACCACTCACTCCATTGAAGGTGTCAGGAGAAACACTCAATGAAACAATCCGTCATCGTCTTACTGTTTGTCCTTACCGGAATGGCTTCGACAAGTACGTTGGCCGAAGATTCGCCCAACATTCTTGTCATCATGGCGGACGATGTCGGATGGATGAATGTCTCATGTTTCGGCGGCGACATCATGGGAGTCAGAACTCCCAACATTGATCGGATCGCGCAAGAAGGCATCAAGCTCACCTCATTTTATGCACAGCCGAGTTGCACCGCTGGGCGTGCTGCTTTCATCACGGGCCAGCTTCCGGTCCGAACAGGACTGACGACCGTTGGTACGCCGGGATCTCCTGCGGGTTTACAAAGTGAGGATGTGACGCTCGCCCAGGTTCTGAAAGCCAAGGGGTATTCCACAGCACAGTTCGGTAAGAACCACCTGGGCGACCTCGAAGAGCACCTGCCACACCGACACGGGTTCGATGAATTCTGGGGGAATCTCTACCACCTGAATGCGAACGAAGATCCCGAAGACAGCGATCGTCCTGACAACCCTGCGTTCCTGAAGAAATACAATCCTCGCGGAATTGTGTCAGGCACCGCCGGCGGCAACACAGTCGACGAGGGTCCACTCACAACCGAACGAATGGAAACCTTTGATGATGAGGTCGTCGCCAAATCACTCGACTACCTCGACCGGCGAGCTGCGGACAAGAAGCCATTCTTTCTTTGGCATTGTTCGACTCGCATGCACGTCTTCCTTCATCTGCAGGAGAAGAAACGAGGACAATCGCTTGCTGGCAACCTTGATCTCTACGGTGATGCCCTCAAGGAGCACGACGAACACGTCGGACAACTGCTCACCAAGCTCGACGACACAGGATTAGCAAAGAATACGATTGTCGTTTGGGTTACAGACAATGGCGCCTATCGTTACATGTGGCCGGAAGGTGGAACAACTCCATTCCGAGGAGACAAGGGGACCACATGGGAAGGCGGACTCCGTGTACCGTGCGTCGTGCGATGGCCGGGTGCTCCGGCAGGCCGAACATCGGGCGAGTTGATTTCAATTCTTGACTTGTTCCCCACACTCGCACGAGCGGCAGGTGAAAACGATATCGTCGCTAAACTGAAAAATGGTCAAGCCTATGGTAGTCAGACTTACAAGGTTCACCTCGATGGCTACGACCAAACCGACATGCTGACCGGCAAAAGTGAAGAATCGGCCCGCAATTCTCTTTTCTACTACGACGAAGCAACACTCACAGCGATCCGCTACAAGCAATTCAAAGTCATCTTCTCTGCCAAAATGGACGGCAATTGGGACGATCCGCTAGTCGACTTTGGACGTCCCTGGGTGGTCAATCTACGAATGGACCCCTTTGAGTCGAACATGAACAACGTGGCCCGCCGCATGGCTGAGCACAAGACTTGGGTTCTGACTCCGATGATCGGTGTCATTGAGAAGCACTTTGCCAGCTTTCAGGAGTTCCCCGTTCGGCAGATCGGTCTCAGCGGCGAATTCGGTAAGACGATCGAGCATGTTCAAAGCCAGATATTGAATCTCCAGAAGAACCAATGAAACCAATGGACTCCAACATCATGGGATCTATTACAAGGCTGCTCCTGTCCGGTGTCTTTCTGTGTTGTACGGATGTGCCATCGATCGCTCAGGACATCCTGCCGTTTCCGCCGACACCTTCGGCTTCGCAGGCGGGGGTCACCATCGAAAGCTCGAACTATCAAAAACGGGTCGAACCGCGACGACTGCCTGAGGACGCGCCGAATATCCTGATCGTTCTCATTGACGACGTCGGACCAGCCACGCCTTCCGCTTATGGGGGAGAGATTGACACGCCGACGCTCGATCGAATTGCGGGGATGGGGATCTCGTATAACCGTTTCCATTCGACGGCCATGTGTTCGCCAACACGCGCCTCGCTGTTGACAGGACGTAATCATACGCGAGTCGGCAATGGGCAGATCGCGGCAATCGCCAATGACTTTGATGGTTTCAGCGGCATTATTCCCAAGTCGTCAGCAACGATGGCTGAGGTGTTGAAAGCCTATGGTTACAACACGGGTGCTTGGGGGAAGTGGCACAACACACCCGAAGAACAGATCACGTCCAAGGGGCCATTTGACTATTGGCCCACCGGTTATGGCTTTGAGTATTTCTACGGATTCCTGGCAGGTGAAGCTTCACAATATGAGCCGACGATGGTCAGAAACACGACCTATGTCGACCGCCCGGAAACGTCTGGGGGGAACGATCACTACCATCTGTCCGAAGACATCGCGGACGATGCGATCCATTGGTTGCGTGAACAGAAAGCCTATGCCCCCGACAAGCCCTGGTTCATGTACTGGGCGCCGGGTGCGTCACACGGGCCGCATCAGGTGATGAAGGAGTGGGCAGATAAATATAAGGGCAAGTTCGATGACGGCTGGGACGAGTACCGCCAGCGTGTCTTTGCCAACCAAAAGAAGCTCGGTTGGATTCCGAGTGATGCCCAATTGACGCCTCGCCCCAAGTCCATGGCATCGTGGGACTCGATTCCTGAGAGTGAAAAGCCGTTCCAGCGACGTCTGATGGAAGTCTTTGCAGGATTCACCGAGCATGCGGATGTGCAAGTGGGGCGCGTCATCGACGAGATCGAGCAGCAGGGAGAACTCGACAATACACTCGTGCTCTACATCTGGGGAGACAACGGCTCATCCTCCGAAGGGCTGTACGGCACCATCAGCGAGCAACTCGCACAAAACGGCATTCCCACCAAGATCTCCGAGCATCTCACAGCACTGGAAGAGTTGGGAGGACTCGATGCCTTGGGGACCGACAAGACCGACAACATGTACCATGCCGGTTGGGCCTGGGCAGGAAGCACGCCCTACAAAGGAACCAAGCTCCAGGGGGCGTACTTCGGTGGCACGCGTCAACCGATGGCCATCTCATGGCCGAAGTCGATCAAAGCGGACAAAACGCCTCGTCCACAATTCCATCATGTCAACGACGTCGTGCCAACGGTCTACGAAATCCTCGGGATCACCGCACCTTCAGTGGTCAACGGATTTCATCAGGATGAGTTTGACGGGACCAGTTTCGCATACACATTCAACGACGCGGCTGCGGATGGTCGCAAGGCAACGCAGTTCTTCGACATCATGGCCAGCCGTGGCATCTATCACGATGGATGGATGGCGTGTGCTCGCGGACCGCGCGAGCCCTGGGTCGGTGGCATTCCTGCGGGGATCCGTGAGTGGTCACCACTGACCGACAGATGGGAACTCTACAACCTCAGCGAAGATTGGACGCAGGCCAACGACCTCGCTGAGGAAATGCCCGAGAAGCTGGAGGAAATGAAGTCCCTCTTTCTGACAGAGTCTGCCAAAAACAAGAACCTGCCCATCGGTGGTGGCCTGTGGTCGACGGCGCTCTTCCATCCCGAAGATGCTCCAGCGTCATCACTGACTGAGTGGACCTTCGACCATCCCATCACAGGCATGCCTGAGTCCGCAGCCCCCAAGCTCGGCAAGGTCAGTAGCCTCGTGACGATGGAAGTGGACCTGCCGAAGGACGCGAACGGCGTGCTCTTTGCACTGGCCGGGTTCTCGGGTGGCGTGACCTGTTACATCAAAGACAACGTCCTCTGTTACGAATACAATCTCTTCGAGGTCCGACGCACGAAGATCCGCTCTCAGGAACCATTGGCTGCGGGTCAGGCGACGATTGAAGTGGAATCGAACCTTGTCGACAAGATCGGCGGACCGATTGACGTGACGCTCCGAGTCAACGGCGAGACGGTCGCCAAGGATCGCGTCCCGAATGGGATGTCGCTGCATTTCACCAGTAACGCCACCTTCGACATCGGTACCGACCGGGACTCACCCGTGTCGCTCGACTACTACGAGCAAGCTCCGTTCACGTTCAATGGCGAGATCGGCAGGACCAAAATCACATACACCAAATAGCAGTACAAATTCTGGAGTTCAGGCCGATGAATCGCATCACATTTCTCGCTGTTTCACTCTCCCTGCTCGGATCGTCGGTGGCCTTGCCTCAGGATGATGGCTCCGTCCTGCCGTTTCCTCCCACTCCATTGAACGAGAGTGTGGCGAAACCTCGCCTGCAGGATTCGACAATGAAGTGGCCTGACGAGCCGAATCGTCTGCCCGTTGACGCGCCGAACATTCTGATTGTCCTGCTGGACGATGTCGGATTCGGTGTCTCGGAAACATTCGGCGGAGAAGTGCACACGCCGACTTTCGATCGTCTGGCGAAAGAGGGGCTCAAGTACAACAACTTTCACACGACGAGCATTTGCTCTCCAACACGGGCAGCACTTCTCACCGGGAGGAATCACACGCGAGTGGGGAGCGGCACGATCGCCGAACGGGCGGTCGCTTTTGATGGATACACGGGGATCATCCCGAAGGAAGCCGCAACGATCGCTGAGGTACTGCGGAACTACGGCTACGCAACGAGTGCTTTCGGCAAATGGCACAACACCCCAGCCACCGAGACGACCTCTATCGGACCAAAAGACCGCTGGCCAACCGGATATGGCTTTGATCACTTCTACGGATTTCTGGCGGGCGAAACCTCGCAGTGGGAGCCGAGACTGGTTCGCAATCTGGATCACATCGAACCGCCCGAGCACGAAGGCTATCACCTGACCGAAGACATGGTCGAGCAGGCGCTGACATGGCTCGACGACCGTCAGGCTTTTGCACCCGATAAGCCTTTTCTGATGTACTGGGCCCCAGGAGCAGTGCACGGACCGCATCATGTCTTTCCCGAATGGACAGCGAAGTATAAGGGACGATTTGACGATGGCTGGGATGCCTATCGCAAGCGGGTGTTCAAACGACAGTTGGAGATGGGTGTCATTCCGCAGGGAACAAAACTGACTCCCCGTGATGAAAACATGCAGGCGTGGGACGAGATCCCGGAAGCTCAGCGACCGTTTCAACGACGCCTGATGGAGATCTACGCAGGATTCGTTGAGCACACAGACACACAAGTCGGTCGATTGGTGGACGGACTCGAATCGCGAGGTCTTCGTGATAACACACTGATTCTCTACATCTGGGGGGACAACGGCTCCAGCAGTGAAGGCCAGCGCGGGAGCATCAGCGAACTGTTGGCTCAGAACAATATCCCCAACACGGTCGAGCAGCAGATCGCAGTGCTCGACCAACTGGGGGGACTCGATGCTCTCGGAACGCCGAAGACCGACAACATGTATCACGCCGGATGGGCCTGGGCAGGCGGCACGCCCTTCGTCGGCACGAAACTGCTGGGTTCGCACTTCGGAGGCACTCGCAATCCACTCGTCATCTCGTGGCCACAGGGCATCGAACCGGACGCACAGATGCGGTCGCAGTTTCACCACGTCATCGACGTTGCTCCGACGATTTATGAACTGCTGAAGATCACGCCGCCAGAAGTTGTCAATGGGCACAAGCAGATGCCCATCGACGGCAAGAGTATGGTTTCCACCTTCGATCAACCGGACGCTCCTTCTCAGAGAACGGAACAGTTCTTCGACAACAACGGCAGCCGCGCGTTGTACCAGGATGGCTGGATGGCCTGCGTCTTCGGTCCCTTCATCCCCTGGAACACCCCTGCATCGGTTGCACGGATTGCCAACTGGGATTCAGCGACAGATGAGTGGGAACTCTACAACCTCAACGAGGATTTCTCCCAAGCGAATGATTTGGCCGATGAAATGCCGGAGAAACTCGAACAAATGAAGGCCGACTTTCTCGAGATCGCAGAAGCCAATCAGGACTTCCCCATCGGTGCCGGCAACTGGCTGCGTCTCCACCCGGAAGACCGGGTGTCGACTCCATACACCGAATGGACCTTTACCAACAAGACACGCCGCATGCCGGAGTTCACCGCACCGGGATTGGGGCGCCAGAGCACGCATGTCACGGTCGACGTCGAAATTGCGACCGGAGCCAGTGGAGTCCTCTACGCCTTGGGCGGCAGTTCGGGAGGACTGACGCTCTTCATGGACGAGGGTCGACTGATCTACGAATACAACATGTTGCTGATCGAGCGTTACGAGGTGAAGGCCGATCAGCCGCTTTCCGCCGGCGAACATCGCATCGAAGTCGAGACGAACATCGCCAAACCGGGAGCACCGGCTGAAGTGGTCCTTCGAGTCGACGGAGACGAAGTCGCCAGCGGTCAGGTCAAGCGAACCGTGCCAGCTGCGTTTACCGCGAGTGAATCCTTTGACGTGGGAACCGATCCGGGATCGCCCGTCTCGCTTAGTTATGCAGAACGAAAGCCGTTCAAATTCGACGGCGCCATCAAACAGGTTCACGTCAAACTCAAGTGACACACATTGAGCAGAGAATCACTCCAATACACGCTCTTCAAACAGGAATCGACATCATGAAACACTTTGTCTTCGCACTCATGATTCTCTTATGGGTGACTGCCTCTGGTTTCGCGAAACCACCGGGAGGCACTTCGGGGGAATCCGATGCGAATAGTGAAGACATCGCCATTCGCGAAAGGATTGCAGCCTATGTCGAGGCGTTCAACCAGCATGATGCAGCCTTGGTCGCGAGTCACTGGACTGAGGACGGTGTCTCTGTTGCGGAAGCGACTGGCGAGCGAACCGAGGGACGCGAAGCGTTGCAGGCGGAGTTTGAGGAGTTCTTCGCAGCCAATGGTTCCGCACGCCTGAGTGGCCAAGTGAGTCATGTCCGCGCGATCCGGCCAGACGTTTTCGAAGTCGAGGGACAGACGAGATTGTTCGCAGGAGCAGACGAGCCGGTGGAGTCGGCATTTACCGCTGTACTCGTGAAAGACGGCGATCAATGGATGATCAGCAGCTCGCATGAACACGACCTGCCACAGCCCCTCAGCACCGCTGACGCTCTTCGAGAGTTGGAATGGCTGGTGGGACGTTGGGAAGATCAGTCGGATGAAGCCCGCGTGACCACCACTGTGCGATGGTCATCAAATCAGGCATTTCTCATTCGATCTTTTGAAGCCGACTTAGGAGAGGGAGTCACATTCGAGGGAACGCAGGTCATCGGCTGGGACCCGCTGGGCGAACAGATTCGGACCTGGACCTTCACTTCAGATGGATCATTTGGACAAGGCACAGTCTCTCGGAATGACGACGCGTGGATGCTCAAGATGTGGCAAGTGCTGAGTGACGGGCGGCTGGCCAATGCAACCAGAATCATGACTCGTGTGAATGACGACACAATGACAGTTGAGACCATTGGTCAGACCATCGATGGTGAGCCCGTGCCGAGCCTGGCACCGGTGACGGTCGTGCGGACAGGCTCAGCTGACGGTGATAGTGATGCACAATCCTCAACGACGGAAGGAGCCGCACGATGAACGGCTCACGAATGTGCTTCGCGATATTGATCGTGGCGTCCTTGCTGATGCTTCCAGAGATGACGTACGCCATCGGACGTCCCGGCGGTGGTGGTGGCCGGGGAGGCGGAGGTGGAATTTCACGCGGCGGTGGAGGTGGTGCTACTCGCACGGCAGCTGCCGGTCCGCACACCAGTGCTCCGAATCTGGGAGGAGCCCGACCAAATGTGAGCCGTCCGAACATCAGTCGTCCCCCGTCTCGCCCCAACGTCAGTCGACCCTCGTCGCGGCCCAATGTCAACAGGCCATCCGGGGGCCTAAAACCGTCGACTCGGCCTGTAACCCGACCTGGATCCGTATCTCGACCGAATCTTCCCTCGCGACCGACAACTCTTTCGGGAGGCGGGGGATCCGGGTTGGCAAATCGACCAGGGCCACGTCCAAATACAAGTCTTCCAAATCTGGGAGGATCTCGACCAAATATCAATCGTCCCAGCGTCTCCCCTCCCGGTGGAGGAGCCACTCGTCCAGGAGGACCAGATTTGGCGAATCTCCCCAATCGGCCGGGCGGCGGTGGACGACCGAATCTTGGGAATCGTCCCGGTGGCGGACACCCCGGTGCGGGTGGCGTACGTCCCACCCCAGGTGATTTGGGTGATTTCTTAGGCATGGATAAACCGTTGCGTCCCGGTGGAGGAGACTTCGCGTCTACCCTTCCCGCCCGTCCGGGGATTGGTGATCGTCCTGGCGGACGTCCGGATCTGGGTAATCGACCGGGAGGCCGTCCCGACCTCGGGAATCGTCCTGGCCTTGGTGATCGTCCAGGGTTCAACAATCGTCCAAACATCGGCGACCGCTGGAACAACAATAACGTCATCAGCAACCGCCCTCGTTGGGCGAACATCGACAACAGCACCAACATCAACATCCACAATCGTTGGAACAATGCCTTCACGAATGTGAACAACCGCGGTTGGTGGAATCGTCCCGCTGGTCGTCTCGGATACTGGAACGGCTGGGGGAATGGAGTGAGGAGCAACTGGGGTTACTACGGCTATCGAGGCAACTGGTTCAATGGGAGCTGGTGGAACAACCACTACTGTCCCATTGGCGGTTGGCACTACCACTACTGGAATCACAGTTACCCCTCGAACTACTGGTGGACCGTACCAGTCTGGGGCAGCCTCACCAGTTGGTTTACCTGGTCAGCACCGCAGACCGTCTGGTCTCAGCCGGTCTACTACGACTATGGCACAGGCGGCAACGTGACGTACGAGAACAACTACGTGTACGTCGGTGGCGAGCAGGTCGCCACGGCCGATGAGTTTGCTCAGAGCGCCATGGACTTGGCGACGGTTCCACCCCCCGAATCGGAGGAGCAGGCAGCACAGACCGAGTGGATGCCGCTGGGTACCTTCGCTGTCTCGACCAACGAGAAAGACACGCAACCGAGTCAGGTGGTGCAACTGGCGGTCAGCAAAGAAGGAATTGTCAGTGGAACCCTATTCAACGTTGACACGGATCAGGCCCAGGCCGTGCAGGGACAGGTCGACGAAGAGACCCAGCGCGTGGCATTCCGCATTGGTGAGAGCGAGGACTTTGTCGCCGAAACGGGTCTCTACAATCTGACCCAGGAGGAAGCCCCGGTCTTGGTCCATTTTGGAACCGAACGAACCGAGAACTACTTGCTCGTTCGGCTCGAAGAACCTGAGAACGGCTCGGAAGACCAGTGATCACATCGAAGACCTCTCACACGATTCGCCAGATGTTGCCCACGGTGACCGAGCCTACTACAGAACACTTGCGTGAAAGTGTCGCTCAAGCCATCTCACCTTCGGGGCAAGAGATTGTCGCGGCTCCCTGGTGACTGTTGGGGCATTTCAAGATGTTTCGTTCCATGAGGATGTATGATGGACGCAATTGACATTCTTGGCGGCCTCTTTGGACGTAAGCGAAGTGGCTCACGTCAGCTTCCGGATATCTTTGGACAAGGGCAACGCAAAGCCCCTCAAGGTTCCGATGCAGGAGGATCTTTTGGTCCCGACGACATCCATCGCAAGGCGAAAGAGTTGGAAGACCTGCTGGGAGTAGCCAACGATCGAGAAGAGAAACGGCGATCGAGTCCGGCCTCCGGTCGATCCCCGTCATCGCAACGTTCTGAGCCATCGAGACACATTCCACCTGCGTCAGCGCGAAACGTCCCGGTTGACAGCCCGTTCTCTCCCCGTTCAGGACGCAATCCCTCACAGAATGACCAAGCCCTGGTGCTGGTGCGAGCCATGATCAATGCCGCCAAAGCCGATGGCCAAATCTCACAAGAGGAACAGCAGAACATTCTCGACCATTTTCAGGGGGCACCGTCTGAGGGTATGCAGTTTCTGCGAGAGGAACTCTCGCGCCCGCTCGATGTTCGTGACTTTGTCTGGTCCGTACCGCTCGGCATGGAGCAGCAGGTGTATGCCATGTCATTGATGTCGATCACTCTCGACACCACGGCAGAGAAGGACTACCTCGATGAACTTGCACATGGACTGAGAATTTCCAGCGACGTTCGAGACGCACTCCACCAGCGATATGATGTCTAGCTGAGTACGGTGCCTCGTTAACTCGAGCGCCCTCTGCGTGGGGGGAGGTCAGCTGGGCGGTTCTTGTTTCACGGAGGACCGAAGATGGCAGTTTACTCGAAGGAGTTTCGCCGTGATGTCT
>JAGQPX010000280.1 GCA_020426505.1 Planctomycetaceae bacterium
GGGGTGTTCGACGTGGAGACCGCCGGTGCGATGTCAGAGACGCTAGTTCGGTTCAACGTGACGGCAGTTGGTCAGCGGGGGAAACGGCAGTCCGCACGAGCACGGACAAGGCCTGATCGGAACGGGCCTGCCACAAGGAGCTACACGGTAGCATGGTGCCGTGGGCGAACGCTCGAAGTTCGGAGAGCTTTTTGCGGCGAGTGCGGCATAGCCGCTTTGTGCCGTTGGTGACCGTCTGAACTTGGTGATGCTTCTTGCGGCGAGTGCGGTTTGCGGGAGATCGGCACGATTGTCCGCTTGAGCGAGCGATGATCGGTCAGCACGGCCTCAGTGAACGGATCGTCCGTGTTGAGGAATGTCTCCAGATCGACACCGACGAACACGGTCCGCTGCGGATTCCGCATCACCATCCCCGCCAGATCGAGGATGTGCTGCAACCGCACCTGCGACCGAGTCGTGACGAACAGCACAAGGTATCGCGCCGGATCGAGGGCCTCGAACTGCGACTGATGGGCGTCATAGCCTCGAAGCTTACGTTCGATCGACTCCACGTCCTGTCGTGAGCGAATGCGTTCAGTGCCGTTGTCCAGTTCCAGACAGAAGTTGAAGGAGCGTTGATCGGGAGTGACTAGCTGAAAGGCAGCGTCCGGATAGAGGGTGAATCCGTCCGCTTTGAGACAGACTGAGTTCTCGCGGGCAAAGTGCCGGACCTCGACCCCCTGCTGGTGTCCCGTCACCAGCAGCTGCACAAGAAACTCAGCAAGTGATTGCGTGTGATGATGATGACCGGCAGCGATCGCCTCGAAGTAGCGCCGCTTCGGCAGTGCCACATCCTCACCGTAGAGGAGTCGGTAGCCACCCCGCGTCAGCTTGAAGTAGTGCTGCGATCGGCCGAGCGAAGCGACTTCATACGGCCACGAGCGAACCAGTTCCGAGTTGGCGAGTCTTCTCAGTCGGCGACGTACCAGATGCTCGTTTCCAAAGGACTGCTCAAACGTCTGACTCAATCGGCAGAGCTGGGCCACGGTTAACGGACAGCGGTCCAGAGCGGTCAGTAACTCGATATCACGGGGGCCGATCGTCGTCGTCAATCTCTTTGCCATCGATCGGGATGTGAGTGTACCCTGACAAAGTCCGAGTTCCGATTGCCACATGCCGCGAAATGCTGCCTACATCAAAGGTGTCGACCGACTGATCGAGGAGACGCCACTGGATCGCGTGCTTCAGCACTACGGTCTGCCCGCTCCGGAGAAGACATCGGGCGAACACCGCATGCCGTGCCCCTTCAACGAGGAGTGCCGTCAGAGCCGCTACGGCAACCTGACCATCAACCTCGATTCGTCTGCCAAGCTGATCTACGCCCACTGCTGTGACGTGCGGGGCAACCTGCTGACGCTCATTCATGGACTGGAGACCGGTTGTCCCCCGTCAACCGATCGACTACGAGGTGACGAGTTCAAAGCAGCCGTCAACATCCTCAAGCAGATCAACGGCCTCGTCGACTCCCCCACTCCGAACGATGGACAGTCAACCGAATCTGCGGCAAAGGACGTTCCAACCTCACCCGCTGTCCCACCGCCCGAAAACATACCGATGCGGTTGAATGAGAAGGCGGCGGCTCTGGTCGACTTGTGGCAGGATTGTGTCGTCGATGTGGCCGAGATGTCGCCACCGGCTGCCGCCTACTTCCGCGAGCGGCCCTGGCTCACCCCAGAGGTTTGTCGGCAGTGGAAGATGGGCTACCTTCCCAGGAATGCCAGAAGCCTGCTGCGGGGGACGGTGATCTTCGCCCATCAGAATGAAGCAGGAGACATTCTCTCTTACTCGGGTCGGGACGTTCGCTTCGAGGAGAAGTGGCAGAAGTGGATCAACGATGGCCGCCCCGAGAAGTCCAAGCCCAACAAACACCGCTACGTGAAGGGCTATCACCGGGGACTCGAACTCTACGGCCAGCAGGCCGATCGCCTCAATGATCGCCGCTTGAAGGAGTTCATCGGTCGTCATGGCGTCGTGATCGTCGAAGGCCAAACGGACGTCATCCGCCTGGATAGTCTGCACGTTCCCGCCCTCGGTCTCTGCTCCAACAAGGCAACCGATGAACAGCTCGCCAAGATCGAGCGCATCGCCCGCCAAGCCACCCAAGGCCGCGTGATCCTGCTCCCCGACAACGATCCCGAAGGGGAAGCGGGTGCGAAGGAACTGACCTGGGCTCTCACTCAACGGGGCCTGACCGTCAGACTCCCCTGGAGCCGCAGTTCCCATGACGGTCGTTTCAACGGCATGCAACCCGAAGACCTCACCGACGAACAGTGGCAGACCGACCTCCTGCCTTCTTTGCAGTGAACCGAACTCGTCCCTCCGGGACGGAGAGCGGAGAGCGCCGCGAAACGCCACTCGGCGTTTCCGAGGAGCCGCCTCCGACGATGCGAGCAGAGTGTGGCACCGCGTCGCTGGCCTCTGCCGGAGGCCGCGACCACCCCGGTGCAGCCGTCCCCTCCCGGGGCGTGT
>JAGQPX010000281.1 GCA_020426505.1 Planctomycetaceae bacterium
CGCTTTCTTCGTAGATGTCGACCGGCGAGGACGTCCCCTGCAGGCGACCGACGAGCGTCTTCCAAAGCCGCACGAGATAGTTCATGTCCCGCTGTAGGTCCCTCTGCGAGCGGTCGACACCTGCCGTGCGGATGATGAATCCAAGTCCGCTGGGCGGTTCGAGTTCGCGGAGGATTTTGCGCAGATTGCGTCGTGCGTCGTCGTCCTCGATTTTGCGACTGACACCAACACGTTGGAGACCCGGCATCAGCACAAGGTATCGACCAGGGATGCTGATGTACGTCGAAAGCGTGGGGCCTTTGGTACCGATGCCTTCTTTGATGACCTGCACCAGCACTTCACTGCCGCGCTGGAAGATCTCCTGAATCGGCGGCTTGTTTCGAGAGTTTCGTTCGTTGAAGCGGCGGTTCTTTCCCTTGCCTCGACCACCCGATCCGTTCTCGGACTGTCGGCGTTCGGACTCACTCAGAAGGTGTTTGTAGTATTGGTACTCGACATCGGAGACGTGCAGGAAACCGTTGCGGCCGACTCCAAAGTCGACGAACACAGCCTGAATACTCGGCTCGATGTTGACGACCCGTCCTTTGTAGACGTTGCCGACGTAGTTTTCCTGACTGTTACGTTCGACGTACAGTTCTTCCAGCACGCCATCTTCGACGATGGCGATGCGGCTCTCCTCCGGCTGGAGGACATTGATGAGCATCTCTTTTTTCATAGCACACCCTTCGTCTCAGCAGACGAACAGCGCGTGACCCGGCGACCGTGGGCATGTCTGGGCGCACCGATGGTGCATCGACATGATTTAAAACGGTCGGTCGAGAGTCTTCTGAATGACGATTCGGTGAGGCCTCCTCTGAGGCAGAGGCTGAGAACTCACCACTTCGTGTTCGATGGACGTCGCCTGTGCCGTTGGCGGCCCGCGTTGATCGCTCGAGGGACTCAGTTGAGTCGCAAGTGACCGCGGAGACAAGACTGGTGATGGCCGTCAATTCGTCAGTTGCTCCAGGATCAGACAGTCGGTCGAGGACATCTTGCTCGGCGTTGGGAAGTGATCGCTCGCTGTGCAGATCGGCAACCTTGTCGACGAGGGTCGTCAATTCCACCCTGGGCGAATGCACTTCGCAAAGCTCTTCAAGATGTTGAACCAGTGTTGTCATGAACCGATTGGAGGGCTTCGTCTGTTCAGAAAGACGTGACGCGTTGTGTTCTGAGTTGAATGTTGATGAGGTGATGTAAGGATCGCGCTGCTGAATGAGCGCTGCCCGGTCGGCTACTTCGCCAGATCGGGACAAAGTTTGTTCAATTCTCCACGCAGATACGTTTCGACGTCCCGGGCCAGTTCGATTTTCAGTGCGTGGGCTGCGATTGATTCGGCCTGGGGGATCGTCAGATTTCGGATGACTTCCTTGAGTTGTGGGATGACATACGGTGTGGCGCTCAACTGCCGAATCCCTAACCCCACTAACAAGGGGGCATACTTGGGATCCGAACTCATTTGCCCGCAAACCGTGACGGGCACATCATGCTTTTCTCCCGCCTCAACAACCATCCGAATCATCCGCAGAATGGCCGGGTCGGCAGAGTTGTAGTACTTCGCGACAGCCGGATTCGACCGGTCGACCGCAAGAGTATACTGAATCAGGTCGTTGGTTCCGATGGAAAAGAAGTCCACTTCTCTGGCAAAATCTTCGGCCAGCAAGGGGACCGAAGGCACCTCGACCATCATTCCGACCTGAACATCGCTGTTGAACGGAACCCCTTTGTCTTCAAGGTCTTCCATGACGTCGTTCAGCGTGCTTTTGGCCTGTCGCAGTTCGAGGAGCGATGAGATCAGCGGGAACATGATCCGCACGTCGCCCAATTGAGCGACCCGGAGAATGGCTCGAAGCTGCGTCTTGAATCGCTCCAGGTCCGTCAGGCTCAGCCGAATGCTGCGAAGTCCCAACTCCGGATTGGCGCCTTCGGGATAAAGCGAGGGCATTTGCGAGGGGACTTTGTCGGCTCCCAGATCGAGCGTTCGAATCACGACCGGCTGATCGGGAAACGAATTCACCACGTTGCGGTATGCCTCGAAGTGTTCCTCTTCCGTCTGCTCCCGGCTCGATTCCAGATAGAGGAATTCTGTACGGTACAAGCCGATGCCATCGGCCCCCAGCTCTTTGCAATGCTCGGCTTCTTCCGGGAACTCAATGTTCCCCATCAGCCAGACGCGGGTGTTGTCGGCAGTCTCTGACTTGAGTGAGCGTTGCGAAACCAGGCGTTGGGCGACCGAGCGCGCTCGCTCTTCGGATTGTCGATACTCGGCGATCGTGTCTTCATCCGGGTCGACAATGATGCGGCCATCCACTCCGTCGAGGATCACCGTCTCCCCACCCGACACGTCGGTCACGAGGTCCCCCACCGCGACAATCGCCGGAATTCCTAATGCCCCTGCGAGGATCGCTGTGTGACTCGTGTAACCTCCGACCTCTGTGGCAAAGCCGAGGACATACTGACGCGGCAACGTCGCGGTCTCACTTGGTGTGAGATCCCTTGCCAGCACGATGACCGGCGCGGTCAGGTGAGACAACTCCTCACGGCGCTCTCCCAAGAGTTGGCGAAGCAGCCGTTTTTCGAGATCGTATAAGTCAATCGCGCGATCGGCCTTGTACATCTCACCCAGATTCTGCAGAACCTTTGCATATTGTCCCAACACGCGGCTGAGTGCGAACTCGGGTGAGTAGTGATTGTCCCGGATCAGGGCTTCGACTTCGCCCAGCAGCTTGGGGTCTCGGGCCATTTGCAGGTGAGCGGCGAAAATGGCTCCGTACTGTGTACCGAGTTGCTCGGAAGCGAGTTTCTCGTTGTCACTGATCTCGCGGCAGACGTTTTCGATCGCACAACGGAAGCGAACGATCTCGGCATCGACGGCATCCAGCGAAACATAGCGATGTGGGATGCGAAAGTCCTCGACGCCCAGCACAAACGCCGGGCCGATTGCAACCCCCGGTGAAACAGCGATGCCGTGTTTCGTGTGCATGAATCGTGATGTCATCTGCCCTGAACAGAAGCCCTCGAGCCGTGACGACGGCGCAACGGAAAAGGGTTCCGTCTATTCGGGCTCAAAGTTCCGTTCGAACAGAGTTGCCAGGCCATTGACGAGGTCTTCTGAGTCTTTTCCGACTGCCTCGATCATGAGGACGGTGCCGAACGGCGCGCGGAGAGTCAGCAAATCAAAGATCGACTTGGCGTCGACCGACCGATCTTCGACGTGAATGGAAACTTCGCCCACGAAATCGCGCACATGTTCTGCGATCCGGGAACAGGGCACCATGTGCAACCCGTTCTCCAGATTGACAGTGACTTCGCGTTGCGAGGTCGTCTCGGACGTCATCTCGGTCATCGCCTCCGCTGAACACGGCGATTGAGTCGATCGAATTGAAGGATCAGGAGTCGTCATTACAGGCGATCTTCGTCAGCTTCCCGCAGTAGCTCCATGACATCGGCCGCCGTTTTTGATTGGCGGAGGAAATTGCAAAAATCGTCGTTCTTCAGGTGTCGGGAGATGCCCTCCAGTCCCCGCAGGTGATCTCCCGGACGATCAGGAGGTGAGATCAACAGGAACAGAATGTAAACGTCTTCACCATCGAGACTTTGAAACTCGACGCCGTCCCTGGCGATGGCAATTGTCGCGACGAGCGAATCGACGGACGGGTGCTTGGTGTGTGGAACAGCGATGCCTCGACCAATGCCGGTGGAACCGAGTTCCTCTCGCTTCATGATCGCGGCGACGATGTTGTCTTCATTTTCCGATGCAAATTGTCCTGATTTGCATAGGCTTCCGACCATCGCACGAATGGCTTCCTCTTTCGAGTTCGCCGTCAAATCGGTGACGATCGCATCTTCAATGACAAATTCTGCAAGCTTCATTCGAGGTTCCTTACCCAACAATGCGTGGGCATTCCCAAAGGGAACTGTGTCGCGACTTTCAAATCAATTCCTGTCGACACATGCGACAGGGACCATAGTGCTTCATGCTTGTGAGTACGATCAACGCAGCAACTCACAGTCGAGGTGAACTCTCCCGATTGCGGGTGGATCACGTTTCTGCTTCTTCGTCGGCCGCCGACTCGACGATCTCATTGATCGGTCGATCTCGTCGGTGGTCCTGAATCTTCTGTTTATACCGTCGAATCTGTTGCTCCATTTTGTGAAGAGACGAATCAAACGTGGGCTTCACGTCATCACCCGTGTTGCTCGCCACGAAGTCGTGCTTGTGCTCCGTGTCGACAATGATTTCGGATGTGACCCGGCCGCCTTCAAAGTCGAGGGTCACGTTGATGGCCGTGACACGTTCAAAGTAGTTAAGGAGTTTTTCTACCTTTTGAGTAATGTACTCCCGAACATCATCCGGGATGTCGCCATGACGGCAGGTGATAGCCACTTGCACGGATTGTCTCTCCACAATGAGTCGGTTCCCGGGCTCCGGTCGAGTCTTCGACAGGACTGCGGTTCAACTAATTTCATTCAACAGGGTGTCAATCATGAAGTCAGTTCGTTGTGAGATCGATAGTCATCGAACCGACACGCCTCAAGACTTGCCTTGATACCAGCAGACACAGATTTGGAAAGTTCAACGTACCACAGAGTTTAGCCCCCTGCCAGTCACGACTTCTGCCAGATCAGGCGAGACGGTATTTTAGGAAACACAATGCGACCGCGAAAGGGGCAGGGCGTGGTGCCGAATCTCCGCGATCCCCTGCGAAAGTCAGCACTTGACGGATTCCGCAACAATTCCGACTCTTGAGAAAACAGGTATCTCTGACGAAGGACCGACTCATGACCACGATCGGCGTTCCCCGTGAGGTCAAAGCTGACGAATACCGTGTGGCCATGCTCCCTGTCGGAGTTGAGGAGTTGATCGCTGCCGGGCATCGTGTCCTTATCGAACGACGGGCCGGTTTGGGGAGCGGCATCCTCAACGAGCAGTACGAGTCTGCCGGAGCCGAACTCGTCGACGAGGCTGAGGACGTTTGGGATCAGGCCGATCTGATTGTCAAAGTGAAGGAGCCTCAGCCCAACGAATGGCCCCTGATGAAGGCAGGTCAGACGGTTTTCACGTACTTTCACTTCGCCGCTGACGAGAAGCTCACACGAGCCGTGCTTGATACGGGCATCACCGCTGTCGCCTATGAGACCCTGCGTGGCACTTCCGGGAATCTGCCTCTTTTGACCCCGATGAGCGAAGTCGCCGGCCGCATGAGTATTCAGGAGGGAGCCAAATACCTCGAACGCCCACAGGAGGGGCGAGGCATCCTCCTTGGCGGCGTCCCCGGAGTGCCCCCCGCTCATATCGTGATCCTTGGAGGCGGAGTCGTGGGCAAGAACGCGGCCCAGATTGCAGCCGGTTTTCAGGCAAACGTCGCACTGCTGGACGTCAACGTCGATCGGCTGCGGTATCTCGAAGACATCATGCC
>JAGQPX010000282.1 GCA_020426505.1 Planctomycetaceae bacterium
AGGGGACGTTTCGCGGCTGGCTGTACCGGATCGCTCGCAACCTGATGATTGACTTTCTCGAACGAGGTCGACGTTCGCCGCTGTGCGATGCGGATCAGCTGATCGAAATGCACGCCGATCCCTCTTCGCTCGAATCACGAACGTTCGACCTCGCATTTCAGCGACAGGTGTTTGTGTGGGCGGCTGACCGCATTCGACCTGCGTTTCAGGCACCCACATGGCAGGCGTTCTGGCAGACAGCGGTCGTCGGAGAGTCGGTCGCCGCGGTCGCTGAGCAGTTGGGCATGAGTGTCGGCGCGGTGTACATCGCCCGAACGCGAGTGATGCAGAAGTTACGCCAGGAAGTGCAACGAGTGATTGATGAAGTGGAATGTCGTGAGGTGCCAGCATGAATACGAATCATTGTGACCAGCAACTGCTCGATCGTGTCCTGTCGGATCGGGATGACCACCCGGACTCGGCAGACGTGATTGCTCACTTGAGTCATTGCGCGGCATGTCAGGCACGTCTGGACTTGCTGGCCGCTGACTCCTCATGGTGGGAATGCACACGGGAGTACCTGAGTGATGAAACGGAAGCCACTCGTTCAAATCCACAACTCCCACACACGTTGATTCTTCCTGTGCTTGGTGAATCAACACCGCCGCCGCCACTGGCGATCGATGAGTACCTCGATCCGCCGTCGCATCCGGAGATGCTGGGGCGTGTGGGGAAGTACGACGTCGAGCGTGAGATCGGTCGCGGCGGGATGAGCATCGTGCTGCGAGGCTTCGACAGTGAACTCAACCGACCCGTGGCGATCAAACTGCTTGCACCCCACCTGGCGAGCAGCGGGATCGCGAGACAACGGTTCATTCGGGAGGCAAGAGCAGCAGCCGCAGTCGTGCACGATCATGTGATCACGATTCATGGCATCGAAACGGAGAGCAAGCTGCCCGCGATCGTGATGCCGTTGATCGCCGGGCCGTCACTGCATGGACACGTCGAACGGCACGGCACGGTCGATCCGATCGACATCGTGCGGATCGGGATTCAGATCGCAGCCGGTCTGTCGGCTGCCCATGCTCAGGGGCTGGTCCATCGCGACATCAAGCCGGCCAACATTCTGCTGGAGAACGGACTGAGCCGCGTGCAGATCACCGACTTCGGCCTGGCCCGTGCGGCTCACGATGCCAACCTCACGCAGACGAGCGTGATCACCGGCACGCCCCACTTCATGTCGCCCGAGCAGGCGGAGGGAGACACGATCGACCATCGCTCGGACCTGTTCAGCCTCGGCTCGGTCCTGTACTTCATGGCGACCGGCCAGATGCCCTTCACCGGCACGACCACAATGGGCGTACTCCGCAAGGTCTGCAAGGCAACCCCCGCACGCATTCGCGAACTCAACCCGCTCATCCCCCAACGGCTGGAGTCGGTCATCGACAAGCTGATGGAAAAGTCACCCGACGACCGCTTCGAGACCGCGAACGAACTGCGACAATACCTCAGCGACTACCTCGCCTACCTCCAGCAACCGACCGCCAGAAAGCCACCTCGCCGCTTGCTCAC
>JAGQPX010000051.1 GCA_020426505.1 Planctomycetaceae bacterium
GTTCCCGGTGGGTTGACTACAATCTGAAGTCCATTGTGTGCGGTGTTGGCGGTGATTGGCAACAGTCGTAGCTGGATTCGCCAGAATTCAGCCTTGTGAGACCACACAGTTGGTCTGAACTCTGGCGAGTTCAGCTACGACAGGCGTCGGGTGGCATGGCGTCACGGCCCAAGCCGGGTCGCCATGTTCACATTACACAATCAGACATGCTCACCCGCCTGTCGGCGTGAGAGCATGCCACCCGGCACACACTGATGACTGACAACTGAGAACTCCTTGCCTTTTAACTCTCAACCCTCAACTCTCCATGTCTCTGCCCCGTTTCAGTGTTGAGAATCCGGTTCTCGTCAACATGATGATGCTCGTCACGTTGGTGGCGGGCGCGGCGCTCTATTGCACCTTGATTCGGGAGATGTTTCCGGAGAGTCGGGCCAGCGCGATCGCGATCACGGCCATCTACCCCGCTGTGCAGCCGGAGGAGTTGGAGAAGGCGATCACCATCAAGGTCGAGGAAGCGGTCCGCGAGATCGACGGCGTTGAGAAGTGCGAGTCGACGATCAACGAGGGTTTCTGCACGACGGTCCTTAAGCTGTACAACAATGTGGACGACGTCGACGTCGTGATGCAAGAGGTCAAGAACGAGGTCGATGCCCTCGAGGACCTGCCGGACGATCTGGAGAAGATCACCGTCACCAAACTGGAGCCGACGCTGCCCGTGATCATGGTGGCCATCTTCGGGGACGGCAGCGAAGCGGAGATCAAGCGAGCGGCTCGGGACCTCAAGGACGACCTACTCGAACTGCCCGGCATCTCGGACATTCAGGAGATCGGCATCCGCGAGGATGAGATTTCGGTCGAGATCAGGCCGGAAAAGCTGCTGGAGTACGACATCACTTTTGAGGAGATCGCATCGGCCATCCGGGCGACGAACATCGACATCTCAGCCGGCAACCTCAAGGGGGAGCGAGGCAGCATCGCGGTCCGCACGCTGGGCGAAGAGCAACGGGCGATTGACCTGGAGGACATTGAGGTCCGCAGCCTCGCCGACGGCACGACCATTCGGCTGGCGGACGTCGCCATCGTGAAGGACACGTTCGTCGACCTCGACATTCAGAGCTACTTCAACGGCAAACGTTCGGCCAACCTGCTCGTGCAGAAGACGCCCACTCAGGATGCGATCGAGATTTCGACACTGATCAAGGCGTTCGCAGCCGGCAAACGGCAGGAGCCATTCGATCCGTTCGGCATCGAGGCCGCCAAGAAGCAGGAGTGGTACGTCATGCCCTTCTCGCTGGCAGCTGCTTACACGGCTCAAGCGGTCAACACGATGTCAGGCCGTCCCGATCCGTGGGAAGTGTACGAACAAAGCAAGCAGAACCCGTTCGACCACACGTTTGAGGTCGCCCTGCACACGGATCTGGCCCGGTTTGTGGAAGGACGGCTCGACCTGATGCTGCGCAACGGCCGCATGGGGCTGCTGCTTGTGCTGATCTCGCTGAACCTGTTTCTCAACTGGCGGGTCGCCTTCTGGACAGCGGTTGGTCTACCGGTGTCGTTCCTCGGCACGTTCATCGTGATGTGGGGACTGGGGTCCTCGATTAACCTGCTCTCGATGTTCGGCATGATCATTGTGCTGGGGATCATTGTCGATGATGCGATCGTGATCGGCGAGAACATCTATCGCCGTGTTGAGGAAGGACTCCCCGCGAGACAGGCGGCGATCGAAGGAGCAGAGGAAGTCTTCTGGCCCGTCACGATCGCCGTCACGACCACGATCGCGGCGTTCAGCCCCTTGCTGTTCATCAGCGGACAGATCGGCGACTTCATGCGGCAGTTGCCGATTGTGGTGCTCGCAGCCCTGAGCGTTTCGCTTGCAGAAGCGTTGATCATTCTGCCGTCGCACCTGGCCCATTTGCCCGCGAAGAAGGTGCGATTTCAGGAGACAGAGCGACCGAAGGGTCGCATGCGTCGCTGGCTCCGTCGTGCCAGCCTTGCTCAGCATGGGCTGATGACACAGCTGCTTCTGCCAGCCTACGAACGCTTCCTGAGGCTGACGCTCCGTTGGCGATACGTGACTGTTGCCGTGGCGGTCTCCGCGTGCATGGTTGCAATCGGCCTCTTCATGGGGAAGACCGAACGAGGCTACTCGTTGGGGAACATTGTTCCGTGGGAGTTCGTGCAGGCGATGGATGCGGAGTCGATGTACGCCATCATCGAAATGCCGGTCGGATCGACGAACGATCAAGTTCGCGAACGACTGCAAATCCTCAGCGACGTGGCAATGGAGATGCCCGAGGTACAGACAGCACAGATGGACGTGGGGATCGCGCTATCTGTCACTGACGTAGGAGCAACGGGGGGCGAGATGCAGTCGCATCTCGGTCAACTGTGGGTCGAACTGATGGCCGCCGACGAACGCGAAGCGAAGGAGCTGCGGTCCAGCGACGAGATTCTGGCCGAACTCCGCCGGGCCAGCGAGGCCCTGACCGGTGTGAACTCACTTACCTGGGAAGTGATGAACGGGGGGCCGGCCGGTAAGGACATCGTGATTCGCCTCTCCGGTGAGAAGTTCGACCGATTGAAGGTCGCTGCAGGTGAACTGATCGCGGAACTTTCGCATTACGCGGGCGTCGTTGATCTCGATGAGAACTCGGATGACGGCAGACGGGAGGTGCGGCTGTCGCTGCGTGAATCGGCCCGACCGACGGGTATCACCGTCTCTGCATTGGGACGTCACGTGAGAGCCGCCACTTACGGAGCAGAAGCACGTCGCATCACACGCAACCGCGAAGACGTGAAGATCATGGTGCGTTACCCCGAGGCGTTCCGCGAGGAGATCGCGAACATCGAATCGATGTGGATTCCCGCACCGACCAGTACTCCGGCTGCTGAAAATGGCCGGGGCGCTGCAGAGACTCGTCGTGCATGGGTGCCGCTGCATGAAGTCGCCGAACTGACCGAAGCGGTCGGATACACCACCCTGCACCGCTCCGAGCAGAGACGAGCCATCACGGTCTTCGGCGAAATCGACAATGCGGTCACAAGTTCGAGTGATGTGATCGAGAAAGTTCGCAGCGAATATGTTCCCGGGCTCATCAAGCAATATCCGGGGATGAAAGTCGAGTTTCTCGGTGCCACCGAAGAGCAAGGCAAGGCGTTTGGGAGTCTGAAGATCGCCTTCCCGGTCGCCATGCTGCTGGTGTACATGCTGCTCGCCGGACTGTTCCGCTCGTACTTTCAACCTTTAGTGGTGATGGCAGCAATCCCCTTCGGGATCCAGGGAGCCATCATCGGCCATTGGCTGACCGATAACCCGATGACAATCCTCAGCATGATCGGCCTCGTGGCCCTGACCGGCATTCTCGTCAACGACTCCCTCGTACTGGTGGACTTCATCAACACGCGAATTCGTTCGGGGATGCCCCACTTCGAGGCAAGCATTGAAGGGGCAAAATTGCGTCTGCGACCGATTCTGCTCACCACGCTGACAACTGTCGCAGGCTTGACGCCCTTGATGTTCGAGAAGAGTTTTCAGGCAAAGTTCCTGATCCCGATGGCGGTGACGCTCACGTTCGGGCTGATCTTTGCCACGACACTCACGTTGATTATTGTGCCTGCCTTGAACATGATCTTCTACGACGTGCAGACCGTGTTCTCGCGAAGGCTCGGCCGCCGTGAAACGTCCGATACGAGCAGAGAGCCGGAACTCGCAACGGCAGGGGCCGCCTCATGAGATTGGTCGCACTGACACATTGGCTGACTGTTACGCTGCTTACGATCACAAGTGTGAGGTTGAACGCGGACGAACGCACGTTCGAACCGTCACGGTGGCAAGCACGTGTTGCGAGCCTGACCAAGTCACTGGAGGCAGCGCCGGACGACGTTGATCTGCTTTCGTCTCGTGGTGATGCGTACTTCTTCCTCGGACAGTTTGATGCCTCCGCTGGAGATTACGACCGCATGGTCCAGTTGGACGAGAGCCGTGATGCGTCTCATTGGCGACGGGGGATCGCCTGGTTCTACGCCGGCGAGTTCGAGAAGGCAGCCGGTCAATTTGAGCGGTATCACTCGTTCGACAACGTCGATCGCGAGAACGGCATCTGGCGGTATCTGTGCCAGGTCAAAGCCCACGGCGTCGAGACGGCTGAGCAAGGATTACTGAAGTACGAGAAGGACGATCGCGAGCCGTTCGGAGATGTCTACCGACTGTTCTCCGGTGACATCGCCCCTGAGACGATTCTTACGCGAATCAAGATGGCTGACATCGCAGACGGCGAGCGTGAGAAGCGGCTGTTCTACGCGAACCTCTACATCGGTCTCTGGCACGCGGTGCATGATCGACCCGGCGAAGCACAACCGTTTCTTCACAATGCTGTGAACAATACATGGGCGCCGACGGCAGGGTACGGCCCGCATTATATGTGGCACGTCGGACGGGTTCATCACAACCTCATCTCGAAAGAGCAGTATGACTGAGGACGCACCACAGGTTCGGGCCGTCGTGTTTGACATGGACGGCCTGATGTTCAATACCGAACTTGTCTTCAACGAATCAGGAAGGGAGCTACTGCGACGACGAGGGAAGGAGCCGCATCCGGAGTTGTTCGGCCGGATGATGGGCCGGCGAGCGCCCGATGCGTTCGCGGTGATGATTGAATTGATGGAGTTGGACGAGACTTTCGAGGAACTTCTACCGGAGTCGGAAGCAATCTTCGCCGATTTGCTGGACGATATTCTCGCACCGATGCCGGGGTTGTTCACCCTGCTGGACCGAATCGAGGCGACAGGTCTGCCCAAAGGAGTCGCGACCTCGTCCGGGCGAAAGTACCTGCACAACATGCTGGGCCGATTCGACCTGCAACACCGCTTCCCGATGACACTCGGAGCGGAAGACGTCTCACAGGGAAAGCCGCATCCGGAGATCTACTTGACGGCTGCCGAACGCCTGGACGTTGATCCGTCAGAGATGATGGTCCTCGAAGACAGTGAAGCGGGCGTTCGCGCGGCGGCGGCGGCTGGCGCACAAGTCATCGCCGTGCCCCACGAGCAGTGTCACTCGCAAGATCACAGCTTGGCGACGGCGATTGCTGCAAGCCTCGACGATCCGGTGATTCTCGATCGTCTGCGAAAGTCAACTCGTTGAACTGAACGAATTCTCACTCCGACTCCCACCAGCGGAGGGCATCGATCCGATCGAACTCCGCGTCGATGTCTCTGCCCTCGTAAAACGAGAGCCAGCCTTCAATGCGTTTCGTCTCGCCGGGTGAACAGTCTTCAAACTTTGGATCCGAGTGCATACATGGGCACTTTGAGTTCGCCCAGGTGCGGTGATTGGGCGTCCAGGCGGTGATGACCCACCGTGTGCCGGACGGATCGTGTCTCGCCGCGTAGGGGGCGCGTTCGATGTTATTGTCGTTGTGCTGTTCGTTGAATCCGTCCGCAGCCTTGAGCATCACGCAGTTCTGCACTCGGAGGTCGCTCAGCGTTTCATCGGTGCCATTCATGAGAGACATCCGCATGCGGACATGATCGCTGTGAGGGATAACGAGAGTCTCAAATTCAATTCCATTGGGGAGTCGGCGATGCATTTGCAGACGACCGTCATCGAGTGACTTCCATTCGGTCGGCTCCAACTCGATGCCCTGCCTGGTCCAGACGGTGTCGATGTGCGTATGGGCGAGATACGTCAGCCCAAGGTTGGACCAGATCGCCTCCGGCACGTCGGCGACGACATAATCAGCTTGAGATGAACCCGGATCGTGCCAGGGTGTGAAGACGCTGATCTTTGTCTCGCGCTGAGGATCGATTGCCCCCTCCAGAAACCCGATTCGTGGATGCCTGCCCCCGGGATAGGGGAGCACGAACACGTGGGCGTCCGGAAGAGTCGGTCGATTCTCATCGAAGATCTTGAACCGTCTTCGCGCTGATGCGATCTCCTGCGGCGTCAGGCCGGTTGCGGCTGTCACCTCGTCATCCGAGAAACGGTGATACCAGACCATGTTTTTCAGCCACTGCTCCATGGTCGCATCGTCCGGACGCCGCGCTCGTGCAGACTGCTCTTCACCGCCACTTGAGTTGACGCAGAACGTCAACACCACAATGCACGCGACAACCATGGATGCAATTCGGTTGTCGAACATCATCACCTCCGTCGCAAGTGGTCGATCGAGACTCGTGGCCAGAGGCCTCATTTCCCCAAGGCGACCTGAGTCGGTGCTGTGGGAACGGGCACGTCGCTGAATTCAACTGGCACGTCAATCTCTTTCACCCCCACATTGACGATGAATTTCATCCCGACATCATCGGGAATGGACTCCGAGAATTGAAAGACGTGAATCAGATTCCCGTTATCACTGGTCGTCTGATGACTCACGCCTTCAATGCGATCACCATCAGCATCGACCGGGAAGAACTTCGCAAGCCGTTTTTCCTCCCCCTTGAGGGTCCGGTACTTGAGTGAGTTGCCGGTGATGTCGACGGCGAACTCGATCCCGGACTGGGCGAGTTTCCTGTCCCTGATGCGCTTATTGATCCGACTGCTGAGGTTCGGCGAAACTGCTTCAATGCGCTCCTCCACCGTGCGCAGATGAAGTGTGCCCTTGAATTCGTTAATCGTCTTGATCGGTCCTGTCGGCCGAGTGAACTTGTAGACGACGCGCAGTCCATCCGGAGGCTGATCCGTTGTCGGTAAGTCATCCCTGGCGACTTCCGCCAGATCGTTTGTGACATCGAACAGCCCGAACTGTCCTCCCTCGAATTCGAGATCGAGTCCCCCGTCGGCGGCGGCTTTTTCGACCTGCAAATCCCCCACGGCGACGGTTGCCTCGGTGATCGGTCCGACCAAGTCCACAACAAATTGTAGTCGTCCCTCAAGTGAGTCGGCCGGTGCGACCCTTTCCGCCTCCACCGCACGGACAGGCTCCTGCTGGTCGTCATCGTCGTCCCCGAATTGAATTCGAGGCGCTGCATCACCATCGTCTCTGCCCTTCCCCTTCCCACGTTCCCTCTCTTTTTCCTCTCTGCGACTCAGAGAACCGCCACCGATTGTGACTGGAGGCGTATCGGCCGATGAACGATCGTCATCCTCCCGTTGCATCAACTTCAGCGTACTCAGCGCGTCGAGAGACTCCTGGCTCTCCATGACCGGAGACGGCATTTCCATCATCGCAGACTGCGGAGCTTTCCACCGTGCCTGTGCTTGCAGAGTCAGTCCTTCGGGAAACTCCTCAACTTCGTTGCCTGTGGTCCAGGAAAGCAGCTCCGTTTGACCAACGAATTGGCCGGGGGGCTCAGGCATCGGCAGGTCTTCAAACCGAAACGGAACGGTGACTTCCTGCATGTTCTCCAGTACAACAACCGTCAGCCCCAACGGTTGTTTCACGCCGTCAGGTATCCGCCATTCCCGATGAAGAGTTCCTGATTTGATCTTCTGACTCTCGGTGGACGCCTGAACTGAGTTTCCCGATGCGTCGAGCACCGTGCTCTTGCCGAGCGGAGCCATTTCATCATACCTAGCTCGGACAACAATCTGACCATCGACGGTTTCGGTTTCAACGCTGAAATTGGCAGCCTGCAAATCTGCATCTTCAATGGTGGTCTGATCACCAAAAATGCTTGACAACGTTACCTCCCGCAGCGTCGTCGGGGCCTCCATCACAATCTCACCGGTAACGAGCTCCAATGTTTTTGCGTCTCCCAAGGGTGGATGAAAGGTGAAACCGGTCGAAAGTCCTTTTGGAGGATGCGGAGAAAACGCCGCCTCGTGATCAACGACCACGACTTCGCGGAGAGGGTCCTCGGTCCGGCCATTCTTGGAAACCCCCATCCATTTCAGCGGGACGTCAGTCGTCACCCTGGCCTCCGTCACCTTGAGTCGCCCGAACGCACTGACATGTGCAGCGGGACCGCCCGTGCCAACAACTGCAAGTTCGAGCCTCGGATGCGCAAACTCGCGACCCGGCTCCGGCAGCGCCCACCTCACGAGTCCACGAATCTCCAGACCCTCCGGGACTCCATCGGTGAGGACGGAGAGTTCACCTGCATCGAGCACTTGCTGTGCACGTTCCTGCCAGTCGACCATTGGCTGAATTGCTTCAACAGTTCCGGTCTGACTCAGCATCATGCCCATCATCACCATCGGGAGCATCGTCAGATTGGCCTGTTGAGACTCCGGCAACGTCGTTGAGATGGAGACTTCCTCGCCGCCGGCGTTCACGGCGATGGAGTCAATCATGGACTGTGCGATTTCCTGAACGAGGCCGGGCAAGGTCCCGCGAAAAACCTCATACATTTGCTTGCCGTTGTCGACAGCAACATTGAACTCCTTCTGCAGCCGAACAGCAGAGGCGGGCAGATCACAATGTGTGGTCAGGGTGACCTTGAGATCAGCATCGAGATCGACCAGGAGAGCGCACGACTGTGCGTGCGTCGCCATCAGATCGCGCCATTTCGTATCCGCCATCGTGCCTGGCGCGGCGGCATCTTGTGCTTCCGCCTGTGCCTGGGCGGCTGCCTCTGCCTCATCCTCGTCTTTGCCTTTCTTATTCCCCTTTCCTTTCCCACGGTCGTCGTCGTCTTCGTCGCGTCCGCTCAAGCTCAGCGTGCCTGGCTGGATCACCGGTGCAGAAGGTTGAGCCTCTTCGATTGCCTCCGGGGAAGCTGATTGGAACTGAGCGAAAAATGCATCTCGATCCTGTGGAACGACTGCGACAAGCACATGCGATGCGGTGGGGATAAAGCTGAGATCCGCTGTCGCGTACGACGGCTCACCCCCTCGATCGATCGTCGCCTGAATGACGTGTTCGGTGGCGACGACGAACGTCGTCTCATCCGCCTGATAGAGATGAGGGGAAGGCTCGTCGCTCTCCGTGAGCTGGTGATACGACTGTGAAGCGTGCGTCTTGATCGTGTCATCACCTTGAGGGAGCTGTAGATCCTCCAAACTGACCGGCGCTGATGTGCGAATCACCACGACGGCACGATCGGACATCTCCACCGTGGAAGGCATGGGAACAGGCATGGCATTCGTGGGCAAGAGTTGTCCGCCGGGCGCCTGTTGCATACTAGCGGCCATTTGAGCGGCGCTCTGTTCGGCGATTCCCTTCAGATCGCTGACACCAATGGTCACGGATTCAATCTGATCGATCCCAATGCCGAACTTCTCCTTCAAATCGTTCAACGGTCCGAGCTTGCCACCCGACAGTGCTTGAATCATCGGCGATGAGACAATCGCAGAGGGTCTTGCGAACACAAACAACTCGGTCGCCGGATCGAGGTAGGACATCTCGAACGGTGACTCGCCCGCGGGCGCCGCCGTCCCGGTCTCTGCCGTTTCCACCGTGGGTTCGACATCGGGTGCCTGCGTCACTTCGCCAGCCGCAGCTTCTGCGTCAACATCGCGCGGATTCCCGACCTCAGATTCAACGACGTTGGACTCAGCCTCTTCCGGTTGTGTGGGACTCTGCGGAGCTGGTGCCGCGGCTTGCGGTGGTGGAGCGGGAGGTGCCGGGCTCGGCGTTCCACTATCGCCTCCACACCCTGTGAGTGTCACAACACCTGAGAACAGAATCACAACGCCGAGAAAAGCCGTCGCGTGCTTCCTCCGCTGATCAATCAGGGTCGCATTGCCCGAACCGTTACCTCGCATCAATTGTCTCCCTCTCGCGCTGATTCAACGTCACCGCCGACGATCGTCATTGCTTCACGACGCCCAACGAGACGGCTGTATAACCATCTAATAGTGAATCTCAATTGAGGATCAGTTTCTACGCTAGCGTACCGTGATTCGCCTGGCGAGACCATTGATTGGGGCATTTCCCCGAGAGGAGGCCGATTTCCTCCAGTGATCCATCAATGATCGCTGTAGAAGGGCCAGTTCAAGTGCCGGTGCAGGAAGGCAAACGTCCCCTGACCGTTGATCGTGTGGGGGCCATCAAAAAACTCGATCTCCGACTGATCTCCAATGCCCAATTGGCCATAGTGCCTGCGGACTTTGGCGAACTCCCAGGCGACCCATTCGTCGGGGGCGACGCCGTCGTTATGGCCACGTTCGACCATGAACGGTCGTGGAGCCATCAGCGTCGCCAGCTCCGCATACCCGGCGACGTGCCCCATGTTCCACTCGTACATCTCGTACTCACGGGTGAAGACGTACGAATAGCGGTCCTCATTAGAGACATTCTTGCGAATCCACTCATTGAAGTCCGCCGAGCAGATCGACAGACAGTAACCCGGATCTGACGGCAATGCCGCCCCCGGAGGCAACAACGGCGGCACGCGGACAGCCGTCTTGCCGCCATACGAGAGCCCATAGAATGCGATCCGCTCGGCATCGACCCATGGCAGCGTCGCCAACCACCGCAGCGTCTGCCGATGCTGCTCGATGATGTAACTGAACAACGACCGCCCCAACGGATTACTCTTCCTTTGAATCACCCGAAAATCGTCCTCGCCTCGATAGGGATTCTGGGGGGCATAGACGATGAACCCCTGATTGACGAGTTGCGTGCTGACTCCCTTGTACGCTTGCCACGCACGCAGACTCTCATCGGTCGTGATCGTGTCCATCGGTGTCCCTTCCAGTCCGTGCTGAAACACGACGACCGGTCGCTGCTCATCCGGCTGCAAGTCACGAGGCAACAACAGAATGCCCCCGGCAATGACAAACGCTGGAGAGTTGAGAGTTGAGGGTTGAGGGTTGAGAGTGTTTGGATAGACATCAAGGATGACCTCGTAGCCCACATGCGTCGGTTCGTCGATCACCTTGCGTGTTCGAGGATTGAGCTGCGCGGTCGGCGGAGGCAATTTGCCGATCATCTCTGTGTGCACCATCTCTCGAAACTTCGCCGCTGACTCAGCCCATGCGTCGACGCTTGAACGATCCGCACTGGCCCAGCGATCAGCTCGCACCTTGTCGCTGTGATGCAGTAACCGTTGTGTGAACCGGATGAGTTCATCCATCTGCCGTTTCTCGCGTGCGACTGGGTCAGGCGCGTCGATCAGGGGGATCTCCACCAGCGACTGGTTGTCGAGCCCGAGTGCCGAGGTGATCGCTTCAGTCGCCTCCGAGGAGAACGCGGGTCCGTTGCCTTTCTGCGAAACGACAAGCCTCAAGTGATCGGGGAGATGGAGTTGTTCAAAGTGTTGAGACGCACGATCGTATTCTCGTCGAACGGACTCGACATCAGTAGTTCTAATTACTCCCGGAGCGGCACACTGCGGAGCGACCTGTTGATCCTGCGTCGGGATCTCAACCTCCGGGACACGACACGCTTCGATGATGAGTTGCCGCGGAGCAATCAGACTGGCAACGTCAGCGTCACCGAATGTCGTGAGCAGACGCCATACATTGCGGTCGATCGGCTCCTGCCACAAACGTTCTCTTTCATGGAAGTAGCCGCTAACCAGACATGTGTCGATCCGCTGATCGATTGCTGCCGCATAATAAGCGAGCAGCCCCCCCTCCCCTGCTCCACAGACAGCGATCGGCAGCGACTCGTGATGGCACTCCAGATAATCGACGGCAGCGAGCACCTTCTGCACTTCGTACCCGATAATGTGCCTGCCCATCTCAAACGCCATCCGATAAACGAACTCCCGATGCGAGAGATTGGTCATACGAATGTCCGGATTGCCCGAGAACTGCGTGTCACGGCTGATCAAGGACGGCACAAGCACCAGGCAACCTTGAGACGCAAGTTTGGCAGCAAGTGGAATCACGTCCATGTCGGCCTCCGCCGATTCGACCAACTGTCGCGGTTGCCACGCACAATCGGGCAACACGATCGCAGCCGCCCTTGGTTTACCAGTCGGCATCACGAGCAGCCCCTCGGCCGTCACCCCTTCCAGCACACTCCATGTGACAGGCACCGCGACCGGTCGCTGCAACCTTTCACCCAAGACGTCGTCCGTCAGCATCGACATCCGCACATCGACTCGCTCATCGACCGCACCAATGATCGTCTGTAACTCCTCCCGCTTTGTCTCAACGCTCGCGATATACGCCTCTGGGCTTGAATAGTCTCGTTTCCACTGTTGAGCCCGCGACTGACTCTCCGCCGAGAGCTCAAGCTCTGCGAACTGATTGATTCCCCTCACCATCACCGCGTCAAGAGGCTGTGCCATCTCAAGTGGTTGCGACTGACCAAGTACCTCAGACCAAGTTTGAGGCTCTGTAGCAAGACAAACGGAGATTGCCCAGTTGGCGATCAAGATGACGAGCCCCCATGACCCCAATGCGTACTGGTTCATTTGATGATCTCCACAAGCGTGAGTTCTGACTGCGAAGCCCCCAAGGAACCTTAATGGCTCATCCGTATGTGGCCTGGAAGAGTTCCGGTGAGAAAAACGTCTTGGGAGAAACATCATCCAGGAGAGCGAGAATTCCTAACTCGACGAGCTTCTCGACATCGCTGTTAGCGGTCGGATAAGTCACTTCCAGTATCTCGCTCAGCTCGGGAATCTGCATGTACTGTCGCTCGAAGAGCCTCGTCAGAACCTGTTGCAGCCGAAAGCTCCCACCGGCAGTTGCGACTCGGTTTTCAAAGTCCTGTTGAAGTCCAATTACCCGTTCGCATTTTTGGATCGTGGCGATGGCTTGGGAATGCGTGGCCTTGAGACAAAACTCGATCCAACTGTCCCAATCGCCATTCGTGCTGATTCGATTGAGTCGTTCGATGTAGCCCCTGCGGTGTTGCTCAAAGTAACTACTCAGATAGAGCCACGGTTTGGTAAATCCGCAGTTGCGATAGATCATGAGGGCCAGTAACGCTCGACCAACGCGACCATTGCCGTCGTTGAAAGGATGGATTGCTTCAAACTGGTAGTGGACCAGAAACGCGTTGATCAAGGGATCGACAGACAATGGCTGTCCGAAGTCTTCATCAAGATCGTTTAGAAGGACGGGCAACTCGCCAGATGGCGGTGGTACGAATCGATAACGGTTACCCACTGCGACCTGACGATCTCGAATCTGGCCGGGGAGCTTGTCTTCACCACGAGTGCCTGTCAGAAGAACTCGATGCATTTCGCAAAGAGTATCGATCGTAATCGGCGATTCGTCGCTGATTGCAGATTCCATGGCTCGTGAATAGTTGCTCACTTCACGAGCGTCTTCGAAGAGCGATGGTCCCTGTTCACCCTGTCTCATCTGGAACAAGAGCAATTCCTGGGGGGTCGCGTACGTTCCCTCAATCGTCGAGGAATCGATGGCCTCGCGGTTGATCAGTGGCTTGATCATGATCCCCGGATTTAACAGTGATTTGCCTACACCCTCAAGTTCTCCCAGCTTCTGTTTGACCTCGGCCAAAAGTGGCCACATTTTCAGAGGGAATTCCCATTTGGGTGGCAATCGGTTCGGGAGGAAAGCCCAACCACCGTGCGTCGCAATTTGCAGCGTTTTTCCCGGTGATGCCTGACTGAATCGCGAGATATCCATGCCCGAAACGCATACAAAGGGATTTTAACGCACCATTGTCGATTAAAATTTCAGCCCAAATATTTTAACGCCTCTCGTCCCGTTAAAAAATCCTGAAAGGCACTTCTTTCCCAAATCCTTGTGATTGCTGTCCATTGCATCAGGTGCGATTGAAAGTCCGAATCAATTATTCCGGTTCTCCGGCCATCCCTCTGAGGACCAGATTGTCGAAGCGGCCTGTGTCGTCGAAGGAGCCGAGGCCGATCTCGCCCCACTGGAATTTCTTGTCCGTTGCCGTCATGACCGGGGTCTCCATGTCATCAAAGAAAATCTCGATGGAGCCGCTCTCGACATTGCGTTTGATGCGGACGTGATGCCATTCGTCGTCCCACGGCGTGCCTTCTGTCGTTGTGGTCGAGATTTTCGTGCGCGGCTGCTCGTTGACGATGAAGATTTGATTCGCGTGGTCGTCGGCCCGCTGTCCCAGATGCACGTAGTAGAAGTGAGCCGGGTCCTGATAGCCGAAGAACAGACACAAGCTGCGGTGCGGGTAGTCACGAGCTGTCGATTGCAGATCGACGTCGAGTTGGAAGTCGCTCACAATCTGCCCGCGCAGCATGTTGCGATTGAACGGCGACCGGACCGGCGTTTGGACGCGGCTCTGCTGGAACTGATGCAGAACCCGCCCGCCATCATGCTCTTCGAGCCTCCATGCGTCGGGATCGGTCGCCGCCCAGTGATGGATCGTCGGTTGATCAAAGTTCTCTTCGACGAGCAGTGGCAACTCCTCTCCATGAAGAATTGCAGCTTGAAAAACCACGATCGATAAACACCCCAAAGCGCGAAGTCGACGTATCCAAGTCGGCATGGTGAGTCCTTGATGCTGTAAGCTGTTTTCGTTGATGGCGACACGACAATCGTCCGGCGCACTCGGGGCGGCCGGTCACCCCATCATAGGAGACGCTGCCGGTGAAGATCGAATCACCCTTGATCGCCTGGTCGAGACCGGGGAGGCCCAGGCTTTCCCCGGCCGCGCAGGCGATTCTCCGGCCCCGGACGTAAAAACTGCTCGACATCACGCCGATTGATACGATCGAAGCCGTTCTCATCGGCGTATTGGCGGCGGAGTTCCGCCCGAAACTGGCTCGCAGAAAGTTCGAGAAGCTCATCCTGTTCGGATAGAGACAGCGAGTCAAAGTAGGTCTGGAGTTTTTCAGGTGTGACCTGTTCTTTCCGCAAACCACGCCTCGCGGCCACTTCGAGATTCTTGATCAAGGTGACGGTCAGTTTGATGCTGGCAAGTTGCGGAGGAGCCGGTCGATTGTCAGCGAGGTACTCAAGCATTCGACGATCGGAATCGTTCGTAAGGGCACTCTTGATCGCCTGCAATCGCTCTTCGGTGAGCAGGACGACCAGCTTTTCACGTCTGCGGCCCATCACCTCGAACATCTTGAGAGTGCGGCTCAGTCCTTCAAAGCCCTCCAATTCATCGACGGGGATCTCCGGCTCGATTGCCTCCCCGATGATCGTGAGCACACGTTCCATGTCTTCCGGTTTGAGCGATGGGATGGAACCAAGACGGCCGAGAGCCTCTCCCGCGCGAAGCTCAAGTTCCTCGTCCTGACGCTGCTCGATCACCTCGCGGATCAATCGCACCTTGCCGGCCGAGTCACTCTCCTCGCTAATCTCAATTCGTTTGCTGGGCGAGAGCGTTTGCAGCCAGTTGCGGTACGTCAGCAAGGCCTCGTTGGCGCGACCATGATTGTTCGCCGCATCCTCCGCGAGTTCCGCGTGGAGTTGTCGGTACTGCTCGCGTTCTGCTTCCGTCATCTGCTGAAACTGCGTGAAGTTGCGTTCCAGTCGTTGTCGCTCGGCGGTAGACATCAACTCGATGGCCTGCCGTCTCTCACTGAGGACCGGGTCCTCGCTGCTCATCAACACGGGCATCATCGCAATGCTGGCGATGGCGATCACCAGACAGACCGTGAGGAACCGTCGTTGAATTTTCATCGACGTCCTCCCGCATCTTCGGCTTGCGACTTCATCTCCTCAAGCAATTTTCCATCGTTGACCATCCGCTCGAGAAATTCGATCGTCTCCACTTCTGAGTAGAGATCGAGTTGTTCGATCACCGGCAGGTCCTGCACCAGACGGTCCGCCTCGGTCGTCACCCAGCGGTTTGTCACGAGGTAACACACGGCGACAATCCCAATGAGGGCCAGCATCAACGCGAGCAACGGCAAGCTCTGTTTGAGCTGACGATACCATTCCGCTTCGCGAACATCGGGTTTCAACTCGCTGAGACGAACCGAGGCGATCGTCTGCTCGGTGAACTCGGCGGAGGCCTCGTATTGCGGAAGGACATCCAGCAACTCGTAAGTCTGTGCCAACAGCTCCACATCGTTGCGGGCAACGTTGCTCTGAGCGATGACACTCTCGATCCGTTCAGCCGATTGCTCGTCAAGCTCGCCGTCGAGATACGCGACGAAGTCGGATCGGATTTCAGGAGTGATGCGGACGAGTTTGGACATTGATCAATTTCACTTGTTGACTCCCCTGCATGAGGGAAGCCGTTCGTTTGCTCACTTCATGTATGGCTCTAACTTGGTACGCAGACTCTCACGCGCGCGAGACAACAGAGACTTCACCGCTGACGGCGACAACTCCATCGTCTCGGCGATGTCGTCGTAGCTCATCTCTTCAAACCTGTGTAACAACAGTGCGAGCTTCTGTCGGTCGTTGAGTTCCTCGATGGCCAGTCGTACATGCTCCTGTAATTCGCCTCGATCTGCCAGACGGGCCGGCATGAGTGCCGACTTCTCTTTGAGCAATTGTTCGTGAGGCCGCACGCTGTTAGGCCCAGATTCGGTCGTCTTGAGCTGCACTTCTTTGCGACGTCCCTTCGTGCGTCGGCTGTTGCTCGCCAGATTCTGAGCGATCCGGAAGATCCACGTCGAGAACTTGGCCGTCGGCTCGTAACCGTTCCTCGCCCGATAGATGCGGAGAAACGCTTCCTGAGTCAGGTCCTCAGCGACCGCTGCATCACCAACAAGGTGCATAAACAGACTGACCAGGCGATTCTGGTAACGACCGACGAGTTCTCCGAACGCTTCCTCCTGCCCCTCGCGAACGCGCAACATCAATTGCACATCCGGGTCTCGCAGATACGGATTCTCCAGGGAAGTGGTCGTCACCACGCGAGTCACTCAGTCGAAGGTCTGCCAATGATACCTGAACCCGCTATCATAACCGGACACGCACCCGCAGACCAACTCCCACCGCGAACGATGTCTCTCAGCTCACTCCCACTCAGTTATTGCACGAACGTCCATCCAGGTCGCACACTCGACGAAGTCTGCCTAGGGCTGCGGGAGTACACCGCTCCGACTCGCGATCGATTCGGCTCACCACTCGCTGCGGGCCTCTGGCTTGCCAACTCGGTCATCCGCGAATTGAAGGACGAGCCGGATAGGGTCCAACGTCTGATCGATGAACTCTCAGCCCTCGATCTTGTCTGTTACACGCTCAACACGTTTCCCTACGGCGACTTTCACTCTGATCGGGTCAAGGAAAAAGTGTATGTTCCCGACTGGTCGACCAATGAACGGCTGAACTACACGATTGACTGCGCCGAAGTTCTCGCACAGCTCATGCCAGAAGGAACCGAAGGCAGTCTGTCGACCGTGCCTCTCGGATTCAAACAACTGCCCCACGACGAGAGTTTTCTCGATCAGTGTGTCAGCAACCTGTTGCACGTGGCCGATTCGCTTGACGTGTTACATGATGAAACGGGCCGAGTGATTCGTCTAGCGATCGAGCCAGAGCCGCTGTGCATCCTCGAAACGACCGACGAGGCGATCACGTTCTTCGAGCAACTCCGATCGAGCGCCAGAACGCACGGATTGGAGGACGTCGTTCAACGCCACATCGGCCTTTGTTACGACGTCTGTCATCAGTCGGTCGAGTTCGAGGATGTCGCTGAATCCATTCGTCGTCTTCACGCAGCCGACATTCGCATCAACAAAGTGCACATCACCTGTGCGTTGCGACTCGAAGATCCTGCAACGAACGGCGAGGCTCGTGAGGTGCTCTCGCACTTCGTCGAACCACGATACCTTCATCAGTTGTTTGCAAAAACGAAGACCGGCGAGATTCTCGCGGCCGTTGATCTCAGCAAGCCACTCGCACTCGACCCACCGGACAACTACCTGAACGCGGAAGAATGGCGTGTTCACTTTCATGTGCCGGTCAACGCGGAGTCGCTCGGACCATTGCTCACCACACGCGATGACCTCAAGCGGGCGCTCACAGCCATCGCAGACCTGAACTATGCCCCGCATCTGGAAGTCGAAACCTACACTTGGGTCGTGCTTCCGGGTGAAAGCCAACCGCCTCTGGTCGACGGTCTGACCGAAGAATTGAATGCAACTCGGTCACTTCTTGATGACATTTGCTCCAAGTGATCGCGATTTCGACGTGCAAGGTTGGCGAATCTCCATGCGTCAAGACGACTTTCTATTTCGAAGAATTGGAGTGGTGCGAACTGTCCGGTTATGCCGATTCTACCTGTGGGGGCAAATCAAACGTTGCCGCGAGGTCATCGGCCCGCGGCGACGTTTTTTATCCATCACAAGAGCACGGCGACCAGGGTGCTCTCCCGGCTCGATCCTGCGAAATTGCATTAGCAGATCAGCCCAAATTGACCGCATATCTGCAGCAGCGCAGGGGGAAGCGCATGTCACGCACGTTGATGTCGCCGGATTGGTGCCGGTGGTTGCTGCAAATGTTACTGGTCGTCCCTCTCCTGGGACCAGCTGTCATTAGCGCCGACGATTCCCCACTCCAATCGACAGAGGCGCCGGTCCTGCTACCCGTCCCGGAGCCCACTGAGGGGGCCGAGGACGTCATCCGGGCGGCATTGGAAAGCTCGGTCGACGCCGACGATATTACCTTGACCGCTGCTGCCGCCGACGGCTCCGACGAGACAAACGTGCAACCGCAGGTAGTTCAGGTTGAGAAAGGCTCGTCATCCCGCCGGTTACGTCAGTCGGCCATTGATGCTCTTCCGTTACGGAATCTGCATCCACAGTACCGACAGGCTGCGAACAGCGTCCTCGACGACATGACCGTCTTTCGACAACTCCCTGCCTTTCAATGTGAGCTTGATCCCCGAGTACACGATTACTTCACGCAGCACCCGGATGTCGCGGTCAGCATCTGGCGGGCCATGGCCATCTCAAACCTGCAGATGACCCAATGCAACAACATGCAGTATGACATCGACACACACGACGGGACCACCGGTAAAGTGACCGTGCTGCATCACTCGCGTGAACATTGTCTCGTGCTTTGTGACGGCATGTTCAAAAGTCCATACCTCAAGAACGCGATCCATGCCCGATCATTAATGCATCTCCGCACGAACATCGGGAATTCTCGCGACGGACGCACTTTTGTCACGCATCAGGCCAATCTGTTCGTTTCTTTCCCCTCACAAGGCGTTGGCACCATCGCCAAGCTTGTCTCACCCGTGAGCAATCAGATCATCGATCGTAACTTTCAGGAAATCTGCCTGTTTATCCATGTCATGTGGCATGCCATGCTGAAACAGCCGGGATGGGTCGAACAGATCGCCGGACGCATGGACGGGGTCCACGAGTCCAGAAAAGACGAACTCGTCAAACTGACAGCAGACGTCTACGTGTCCGGTCGCGTTAACGCCTTCCAACAATCCGGGCAACCCATCTCTTTCGATGATTCGCGTCCGTCGGGTCAAGGCGCGGCACAGACAGCCTCGGCCCCGCAATCGAACCGCGTCCGATAAGCAAACAGCTGCCTACCGTTTCGACGGGTCGCACGGTTCGCCGTCGAGCCACCGACAGCGGACCTTGCACAAGACCTGGATCGATTGAGACGCACGATCACCACGACACGAATCGGCCGGTGATACTCAGGACGCTCCCCAGTATTACGGTCTCATCCGTGAGGACTTCCGCGGACGCAGAAAAAACCACAGGATGGCGATCCCCACGAGCATGGGCAGAAAGACTCGCGGACGGCTGACCAACATGACGGAAAACACCAATACGGCGATGAAACGCCCGGGCGAAAGATTCGCCCATGCCGCCTCCCGGTCTCGGGTCGGAAGTGCAATCCAGATGGCCCCCATCACCAACCCCACGCGAATGAACGCAGCACACCAGAGATTCGCGAAGTCAATCAGGACACCGACGACCAATCCGGTCGCCAGACAGAGGGCGGCGATGACTCCCACCAACGTACGATTCACCGAGATTTGCTGCTCTGTCATGGCCGCGACAGCCCGTTCCGCCGATGAATCTGAAAGATGTTGCCTCACGTCTTGAACTTCCTCTATAAGCGGTACTCCTCTCTGTGTGAAGGGTGTCCCATTTTCGATGCCCCTCGACCAACCTAACCAACAATGCCTCAACACGTTGCGAAATCGCAACTTACGCGATGGGCGGCTGTTCTTTTTCTGACAGTCCTGCTCTCGCCCGGCTGCGCCCACACAACGACAGTCACCGCATGGTCACCCGCTGAGATCGAACTCACTGACGTCAAAACCATTGCGGTCCTGGACCTCTCAGGGAATGACGGCGGCTCGGCCACCCAGATTCTCGCCGCTGGTTTGAGAAGTGACGAGCATTACAACGTTGTCGACAGACAGGAAATCCAGCCGGTGCAATGGACCACAGCACACTCCGGCAGAAATAGCCTGTTGACTCTGGACGATCTCAATGCAGCCCACGAGTCAAACGTGGACGCCGTCGTCACCGGTGACGTACTGGAATCAAGTTGCTTCGATCGCCCAATCGACGAACAGGACTCAGCGGATTCGGGGGATCGACCGCCTCACGAGCTGTTGACCAATGGTACGACTGTGCATCGGGAAGCGCGAGTCACCATTGATATTCGACTGATCGACGTCAAGACAAGCGACGTGCGACTCGCTCGGCAGATCTCGCGTTCGTACTCTGCTGAGGTCGTGCTCGGACAATCGGGAACGCAGACGCACCGCGAGGTGCTGGATGATCTCACACGTAAGTGTGTGGATGAATTCACGAGACTGCTGTCCCCTCAGGAACATCAACAGAAGATTGCACTGGCGGAACCTTCCTTATTCGACCGGGGATACTCTCTCGTCTGGAATGGAAATCAGTTCGCCTGCCGAGGTTGCTGGGAGGAGGCAATCGTCTCATGGGAGCAGGCGATCGCGAAGAATCCGGATCACGATGCGGCTCTCTACAACCTCGCGATCGCCCACGCCCATCGACAGGACTTCGCCCGCGCAGAGCAACTGGCGATCAAGGCGGTCAATCTCCGACACAAACCGCAGTATGAAGCAGGTCTTAATCGCATCCGCAAACAGATGTCGGATTACGACGTCACGGTGCAACAACGCTGCGATCTCGGCTTTCGTGACTGATACGAAATCGACAACATGCTCTGATCACCGTTGAATCCCAGCCATCAACGTTCGCCGGCGTCAATGGGTCACCCGGACGACCATGCCTCCGGGCATGCGGTGCACAAGCCTGCGCATCTCCAGAACCGTCAACGTCGAGATGACGCGTGACGTTTCCAGCGACCCACCGGCAACCACTTCGTCAATGTGCTGTGGTTCATTGGTCAGGAGGTTGAGGACCTCGCGTTCCTGATCGCTCAATGCCAGTTCGCGCGGCGACTGAACAATGTCATCTTCGCCTCGCTTGACGGGTTTGAGAAGCGGTCCCAATTCTTCGAGGACGTCATCCGCGTCCCGCACGAGCGTGACCCCGTCACGAAGCAAATCGTGACATCCCTCGCTGGCGAGGCTATCAATCCTCCCGGGGACGGCGAATACTTCCCGTCCCTGCTCCATCGCGTGCCGCGACGTGTGAAGCGCACCACTCTTGCGTGTTGCCTCGACGATGATCACCCCCAACGAAAGACCGCTGATGATGCGGTTCCGTTGCGGGAAGATGCCGCGTGACGGCCCCCGGTCCAACGGCGACTCGCTGAGCACTGCCCCGGATGCCACGATCTCCCGGGCCAGGTCCTTGTGTTCCGGGGGATAGAGTTTCGCCAATCCTGTCGCACAGACAGCAAGCGTCCGACCTCCCGCCGCCAGCGCTCCCCGGTGTGCTGCGGCGTCAATGCCTCTTGCCAAACCGCTCACGATCGTCATCCCCGCACGGGCAAGAGCACCTGCCAGTCGCTCCGCCTGTTGACGTCCGTACAACGTGCAACGACGAGAGCCGACGATTCCGACCGCCAACTCGTCTTGAGGCACCAGATCCCCACGACAGTAGAGAACGGGAGGTGCATCGCATGTCTCGGACAACATCGAAGGGTACTCGGGAGTGCCGCGAATCAACAGAGTGATCGACGACCGCTCACAGCGTTCCCACTCCTTCTCTGCATCCCTGGAGTTTCTCGCGGCAGAGATCGCTGCGGAGAGTTTGGGACCGATCCCCTCGACTTGAAGGAGTTGATCTCCGGGGGCCTGGAACACCGCAGTTGCCGTCTCGAACCTGGACAACAGTAGTGACTGAACGCGCGGACCGATCCCCGGCACGAGGTTCAATCTCAGTAAATCGAACTTCTCATCGTTCGTCATGTCCGGCTCTCAACATGGAAAACGGCACCATTTACCACAGAATGGGAAGCCTGCACAAAATGGAACACGGCAACGCTCAGCTCGTCTCAACCGACGTTGACGGGGGAGGTCCAATGACTTAAATCTTCTCACCCCACCTTCGACAAACCCCCCCTGAATTTCATTCCATATTTTCGATGCCGACTCATGGACGGGTCTCGGCGATGGACGTTTTGTCTCTCTGTCGACAAGGAAAGTCATGCCTCCTGCTCACCTCCGCTGGCTCTCACACGCAATGGTGTGCTGCGTCATTCTATCCGGATGCACCTCCGCAAATCGATCCAACACCGCACGGACGGGTGTTGAGCAATTGCTCATCTCGAATGCGATTGACCAATCGCTCGATAAGGTCAACTTCAAGCCATTTGGTGGACACACCGTTTACGTCGAGGAGAAGTACGTTGAATCCGTCGACAAATCCTATCTTGTCGGATCGCTTCGACATCGTCTGCTGACGGCCGGGGCTCGAGTGGTCGACAAGCCGGAGGATGCGGCGATCACCGTCGAACTCCGCAGCGGAGGCATCGGCACAGACAACGCCGAGTCCTTCGTGGGAACACCCGAGGTCGTTCTGCCCGGCATGCTGACCATCCCCGAAGTTCGGCTACTGACAAAGACTTCACAATCGGGCACCGCAAAAATTGGACTCGTCGCGATCGACAACTCAACGAAACAAGTCCTCGGACAGGGTGGCATGGCGCTCTCGAAGTCGAACGATAACAACTGGTTCGTCGTTGGCGTCGGCCCCTTCCAGGAGGGCACCGTCAAAAACGAAGTGAAGAGTTCCACCACCGGTCCTGCTGCCTTCCGCGAAAACACCATCCCGCGTCAGGTCGTCTTCGACAGTCCGGGCGACCCGTCACCACTCAAGCCGGCAGAGATCCAGTTCACCGCCGGCGAGGAGCCTAAGACAGAATAGACCGAACTCTCGGCTGAAATCACGCCCGACCGGTCATTCGATCTGTCGGGCGATTCTCATCCGCACGGGCGTCTCTGAGCAAACCTGATCGGCCCGTGAGACGAAAGTCTCGTTTTCTTTTCTCTGAAAGTGAGTTTCCGGGAATCCTCAAAGGACTTCGTCCGTCATAGGGACAGGCCATCCGATCGGAGTGCTGCAACGAGCTTGCCCTGCCATCGACCGGAGGCGGCTGCCCATTCTGACTCTCTCGGAGACATCCCATGTTCCGCTGCGCACTCGGTCTGACCGCACTCGTCCTCACGCTCGTCTCCGTCAGTCTGGCGGACATCACCACTTCAAAAGCCATCGCCCCGGAGGACGAGAAAGCTCCGCCGCGGATTCAGCTCGCTATCCTGCTCGATACCAGCAACAGCATGGATGGCCTGATCAATCAGGCGCGTACGCAGCTCTGGAAGATCGTCAACGAGCTTGCCACAACCGAACGGAAGGGGTGTGTTCCGCATCTCGATGTCGCCCTGTATGAGTACGGCAACGATTCTCTTTCCGCCGAGTCGTTACACATCCGGCAGGCGATCTGTTTCACCGATGACCTCGACCGCGTCTCGGAGGAATTGTTCGGCCTCACGACCAACGGAGGACAGGAGTACTGCGGTGCCGTCATCGGCAAAGCCATCGACAAGCTCGAATGGAGTCCGTCGGGAGACGATCTCAAGATGATCGTCATCGCAGGGAACGAACCCTTCTCGCAGGGACCAATCGACTTCCACGGATCGTGCAGCGAGTCCATCTCCAAAGGGATCACCATTACCACCATCTTCTGCGGAAAGGAACAGGTCGGCATCGACACCGGCTGGAAAGAGGGAGCCGAACTCGCTGAGGGAGAATACCTGTTCATCGACCAGAACGAACCGATCGTCACCATCCCGACGCCCTATGACGACAAACTCTCAAAGCTGAGCATTCAGATCAACAACACGTTCCTCTTCTACGGCGACCAGAAGGCCGCGCGTGAAGCGGCTGAGCGACAATCGGCCCAGGACACGAACGCAGAGTCGGCAGCCCCCGCAGCAGCGGCCGAACGAGCCTTGTTCAAATCCTCTCCCCAGTACCAGCGAGCTTCCCGCGACCTGATCGACGCCCTCGCCGCAGGCAGTGTCAAACTGGAAGACCTCAAACCGGAAGAGTTGCCAACCGAGCTTCGCAAGCTCAGCCGGGATGATCAGAAGAAGCTGATCAAGGAGCGAAGCGAAGAACGAAAACGCATCCAGAAGGAGATTCGAGCACTCACACTCCAGCGTCAGGAGTTTCTCACCAAAGCCACTGAAACGACCGGAGCAGAATCGAAAAACACGCTCGACACGGCCGTCCTTGACGCCGTTCGCAAACAGGCGGAGCGCAAGGAATTCACATCGCCCGGAACTGAGTGAACCAAGAGACCATCCTTTCCTGACAATCCACGAGCCACACGTTCAATGCGTGTGGCTTTTTTGTGGTCACGTTGCCGAGGTCGAAGGAATGATCCACCGAGCGGCAAGTTGAATGATGCATGCTGTTGGGTGGCCGGGTCTGACCAACGGGAAGGCCCGGACCGGTGATCGCAGGGCCATCCGCTTCGCTTCTGACCCTGCCCCCCCTCTCTGGTGTCGCTATGAACAACCCGACCCTCAGTAAGAATCCCAGATTCGTCAAACAGTGAGGCGTTCGAACTTCGTACGAACCCGTAACACGTGTGCTGACACAAAGTCGCGGTTCGTTCTCGAAAGTCGTTTCCATGACAGAGCCATCCGAGCCTCAAAATCCAGTGGAACGTGCTGACGAGGGTGCGGAGCTACCAGAGGGGCCACAGACCGCACAGAGCCGGCCGACGATGACAGTGGATGTCAATCTGGCGACCGATGAAGAGAAGCATCGTGACCATCCGCCCATCCGATGGCGGGAGTTGCTGTCACTCCTGTTGCTGGTCGTGCTGAGTGACCTGACGATCTATCGAACCGAAGGCTTCGCAGGACCGGCGGCGTTGTTTGTGATCGCACCCCTGTTGATCTGGTTTGGCGCACCGCGACGTGTCATATCGTTTAGCGTCTTTGTCGTGACGACCCTGCTCCTGATCGCGGCAGCCAAACTGTTGTGGAGCGGCTCCGGATTGCTCGTGATCTGCGGACTGACGCTGCTCTTCGCCTTCGCCATGTCTCTGACGGGGCAGGTCCCCTACATGTTGGAGATCTGCCTGTTTACCGCACAGACACTTGTCGCTGGAAACCGCGGACTCAGTTACTACGGAGACCGGTTTCGTGAACGGAGCGACTCGACCAGGGGCACTCGATGGATGAACATTGTCATGCCATCGGCAGCGGCCCTGATGTTCGGCTCGATCTTCCTCCTTGCGAACCCGGATCTCGTCGCAGCGTTCTCCGAGCGGATGCAGAATGTCGTGCTTTCGCTGAAGAGGTGGCTGCACGGCTTCTCGACCTGGGAGATTGTCTTCTGGTGCGTCAGCTTGTGGATCAGCGTCGGACTGCTCCGACCGATCGTCTCACGGGCGACAAGAAAGGAAGCCGCCGTTGATCAACCGGCGAAAGAGCGAGCGCCGCTATACTCACCATTTCGCAACACGCTGCTCACGGTGATCGGCCTTTTCGGCGTGTACCTCGCTTTCGAGTTTCGCACACTGTGGTTCAGAGAGTTCCCTGATGGTTTCTACTACTCGGGTTACGCCCATGAGGGAGCCGCGTGGCTGACGCTTGCTCTCGGGCTGGCAACGATCGTCCTCTCACTCATCTTCCGAGTCCAGACCCTCAGCGACCCTCGACTCGGATGGCTCAAAAAGCTGGCGTGGGTCTGGTCACTTGAGAACTCGCTGCTGGCGGTGACCGTCTATCACCGGTTAATGATCTATGTCGGCTTCAACGGAATGACCCGCATGCGAGTCGTCGGTTTTCTGGGGATCACCTGCGTTGCGATCGGGTTTGCACTGGTGGTCTGGAAAATCATTCACCATCAGCGGTTCACCTGGCTGATGAGGCGACAACTGTGGACAGTCGCTGGTGCGGTGTTCGTGTATGCGGTGCTCCCCGTCGATATGCTCGTGCACACCTACAACGTCCGCCGCATTCTCGCAGGCGACCCCGCCCCCTCCGTGCAGATCAGCGTGCATCCAATCACCAACGACGGATACATCGTCCTTACGCCCCTTCTCAAATCGGGCAACGAGATCATCCGTGAAGGTGTCCGCGCGATGCTGGCGGCCCGGATGGGATCGCTTGAACAGACCTTCATCAAACAAAACTCACTCGGCTGGACAGCACTTCAATATGGTGACCACAAGGCCAGAGAGCAACTTGTGCTGATCGAGCCGGACTTTGAGACCTACTACGACCCCACCCTACGCGAGCAAGCCCTCGATCGCTTCCACGAGTACAGCTACCAGTGGTATTGAGGGCGGCGAACTGCGTACACGGTACTCAGTATCGGGTTCCGGAAATCCCTCTACCGATCGATCTCTCCCATGACGATGTCGAGTGAGCCGACGATCGCGGGGATATCGGCGATGAGGATGCCTTGGCAGAGGGCGGCGGTGGGCGCGAGGTTGCAGAAGCAGCTGCTTTTCGCGCGGGCTCGCAGCGGTTCTGCCTGACCGTCGCCGACGATATAGAAGCCCATCTGGCCGCGCGGGCATTCGGTTTCGAGATAGCACTCATCAACCGGGAGCTTCGTCGTCATCTTGTAGGGGACGCGGTACTCGCCCTCGGTGGTGGGATACTTGTCCAAGCCCTGTCGCACGAGGCGAATGGCCTGCACGACTTCGAGCATGCGGACGTAGAAGCGGCACCAGTTGTCGCCCAACACAACCTCGGGGGGAATGCCCGAAACGCCCTCGAAAGGTGCGACGCAGACGTCCCAGTCGTAGCCCTCGTACATGCGGGTGTAGATGGGGTCGCCGTCGCGGCGGAGGTCGTGATCGATTCCGGAGCCTCGGAGCACCGGACCGGTGCAACCGTAGTCGGCCGCCATTTCACCCGGCATGATGCCGATGCCGGCTGTCCGTTTGATGAAGATCGAGTTCTTCGTGAGGAGTGTGTGGTACTCCTTGATCCGCTCTTCGAGCCAGTCGAGGAAGACGCGGACGGCATCGGCCCAGAGGAGTTTTTCGTTGGGGCTGCGACCGGTCAGCGACGCGAGGCCGGGCGGAATCGGGATTGTCCCCGGAAGGTCGTGTGTCGCACCGCCGATGGTGATGTAGCTGTAGGTCAACCGAGCTCCGCAGGCTTCCTCAAACAGGTCGAGGATGATCTCCCGCTCGCGGAAGGCGTAAAGGAACGGGCTGAAGCTGCCGAGGTCGAGGCCATAGGCTCCCATGCCAACGAGGTGCGAGGCGATGCGTCCCAACTCAGCAATGATGAGCCGCAGCGTCATCGCCTTCTCGGGCACCTCCATCGCGACCAGCTTCTCGAAGGCGAGGGCCTGGCCGAGGTTCATGTTCATCGCGGCGAGGTAGTCCATGCGATCCGAGTAGGGAATCCACTGTGGACCGGTGAGATTCTCGCCAATCTTCTCTGCACAACGGTGAAGATAGCCGATGTGCGGCGTGCATTCGTGAACGACTTCGCCATCGGTTCGCAGTAGCAGACGCAACACGCCGTGGGTCGACGGGTGCTG
>JAGQPX010000283.1 GCA_020426505.1 Planctomycetaceae bacterium
CGATTCGTGTGCAAATCACGCCGGTGGGACTCGAACCCACAACCCCCGGCTCTTGAGGCATGGACTCCAAAACGGCAGTCGGCCGTCAGTGGACGGTTTGTGCCTGCGGCAGCTTGCCTTCCACTGAATTGTCAACTCAATCAAAAATCGGCGACGAAGTGTTGGTCAGAGATGGCTCCCAGGTTGAGCCCGCCCGCGTGGATCAGTTGTGAAAGCGGGCGATGAGAATCGAACTCAGATGTACTCCGAACCGGCAGTCGCCTTGTTTCAAAAACGTCCAACGAGGTGTGACGAGAGGTTTGGGTTACGGTCGTCCGTATCGAGTGCGGATTGCACCCGACCGTTGACTGGCCCCTTTGTCTCATCGAGTGACCCGCTGAGACTCCGGCGCCGTTCACTAGACCATTTCATGGTTTTGTGCAGGAGCCTGTGCGTCAAAGGGCGATTGAATATTGAATGGCCCTCCTGCATGACGCCCGAACGTCATCTACGAAACGGTTCTTGCCAGTCGCCCGGCATCGCTACCTTAGGACCGTCATGGACTCCCGATCGGCAGTCGGACGTATGATTGTTTCAACAAGCCCAACGAAGTTTCGCCAAGACATCGTGCCTCGCGGCACAGCTTAACAGGCTGGTGATGGAGTCCTGACCGGCAGTTGGGCTGCGGAGAGAGACACAGGTTGCGAGAAGTGGTTCATGCAATTCTCCACCGTTTCAAAACTCACCCACCGGAACGCCGTCGCTGTGTTGGGTGAGGTGGCGGAGGACGACAGGGTCGAGTTTGTCGCTGAGGAAGCGGACGGACGTGTCCGCGAAGGCGGCCATGAATCCGTCCGGGTGATTACTTGAGAATGAGCCGATGTGAGTGGTCCGGTTGTGGAGCGAGTCAAACGGGAACGGTTCATCTTGTCCGACGGTGCTCAGGACGAGTGAAGCGGGGCCTTCCCAGAAATCGGGATGGTCGGGGATGCCCGCGGGGCGAAACGCGCCGGGAATGGCGGCGTACCATGTGGCATTGGCGTCGATGGGGAGTTGGTCGTCACTGATGATCGTCCGCGACGCGCGTTCACCGACGATGATCGTGTTGGATGAGCCGTCCTTGATGGAGAAGATCGGCACGTGACTGTTGCGATAGAGGATGCCCGGCCCCGTCGGGGCGCCGGGTTGTGTGGTCAGACTGCCGTAGCCGTAGCATCCAACGTAACTCGCTGACCCGAGTACGACGGCTTGTCCTGCGACATCGACGTCGAATGCAGAGCGATTCTCGTCGGTGGGGCAGGTCCAGGTGGGGAGTACGGTGCTCGCGATGCCGTAGTGGAGCGGGTCGGTCGGCTCCAGGTTGAAGTCAATGCCGGCGAGGAGGGTCGTCTGATCGAGGTAGTCCAGGAGCAGGCATCCCCAGGCGTATCCGCTGCCCGTCTCCAGATCAGCCGCGTCTGTCGGCTGGACGTCACGAGAGACATAGCCGGGGGGGAAGGTGTTGTAGATGTCGTGGTAATTGGCGAAGGCCAGATTGATCTGTTTGAGGTTGTTCTGGCATTGAGTCCGTCGGGCCGCTTCGTGTGCCCGGAGGATGACCGGCAGCAGGATCGAGAGCAGGACGGCGATGATCAGCAGGCTGACGACCAACTCCGGAATGGTGAAACCCTGCCGGTCGGCCGGTTCGTTGGACTGCACGGGAGCCGACCGACCTGAGCCGGGAACGATCGTTGCGGCTCCCTCCGGTCGATCGATCCGGGGTGGGACTGCGGATGACATGGCCTGATTGCCGATCAATGAGGAAAGACGAAAGGTCGACATTTCTTGACCTATCTTCGTTTGGCGGATAAAAGTAAACCGTGTGCTGAGTGGCACGTGCGTTCACTCGGCGAGTAATATTCCTGCAAGAAAGGCTTGAACACGATCGACGCTAACTATCGGCTGAATGAACAAATCCGACTCTCCCCGGTTCGAGTGGTCGACCAGGAGGGAGAGATGCTCGGAGTCATCCCCACGGAGGAAGCCCTGAATATTGCTCAGGAGGCGGGTCTCGACCTCGTGGAAGTTGCACCGAACGAACGTCCGCCGGTGTGCCGTATCCTTGACTACGGCAAGTTCAAGTACGAACAAAAGAAAAAACAGCAAAAAAACGCCAAGACCCATCAGGTTCAGATGAAGGAGATTCGTCTGAGGCCGAAAACGGGCGACCACGACATCCAGTTCAAGATGAAGCGTGCCCGCGGATTTCTCGAAGACCGCGACAAGGTCAAGCTGAACGTGTTCTTCCGAGGCCGCGAAAACGCCCACCACGATCGCGGACGGGAGATTCTCACGTCGATCATCGCCGATCTGGAGGATATCGCCAAGGTCGAGAAGCCGCCCGGGATGGAAGGTGGCCGCAATATGACGGCCGTACTGACTCCTAAATAGGGGCTCTGCGGATTCTCTGCCAGTGTAGCCGTCCGTCGCCAGACGGCGGTGTTACAGGTGATGGAGTCTCGTGAGCATGCCGGCTTCTGGCGAAGGCCGGCTACTTCGGTCGGTTTGGGTGGAAATCTCCCGGTCTGTCTCGCTATACTTCTACGTTTTCCCCGATGAGGTTCAGCGGCCCGATTGGCCGCTGCGGATTCGATACACACAGAGTGCGACAAATGCCGAAGCAAAAGACACACAAGGGAATGAAGAAACGGTTCAAGGTGACGGCGACCGGTAAGGTCAAGCACCGCAGCGCGAACCGCGGCCATATTCTGGGTAAGAAGTCGGGTGAGCGGAAGCGCCGCCTGCGAGGAGACGGCATTATCGGAGGACAGGAGGCGATCAACATCGCCGATGCCCTGCGTCCGTGCATGTAATTTGCCAGCACGTTCACACAGCAGAGAATGACACACACGCCGTGCAGGTTACTGTCGGCTGATTGATCGAGGAAGACCATGAGAGTCAAGAGCGGAGTCCCGAGGAACCGGTCCAAGAAGCGATGGTTCAAGGCGGCGAAGGGCAATTTCGGTGGACGCAAGAATCTTCTGCGGACCGTCAAGGAGACAGTTGTTAAGGGGCGGGCGTATGCCTACCGCGATCGACGAGTTCGGAAGCGTGAGTTTCGCGCACTGTGGATCACCCGGATCACGGCCGCCTGCCGCGCTCACGGCATGCGGTACTCGCAGTTCGTTTATGGTCTGAAGCTTGCGGGCATCGAACTCGACCGAAAGTCGCTGAGCGAGTTGGCGATTCACGAGCCCCCCGTGTTTGACGAGATCGTCGATGTTGCCAAGGGTGCATTGGACGGCAACGCTTAAGAGGAATCCGACCTCTCGCAAGGTGCATTGATGGACGCCGCCGCTCAGCTCGCCGAGTATGAACAGGCGGCTCTTTCTGCGATTGCTGACGCCAGCGACGCGGACCAGATCGAAGCCGTCCGCATCGAATATCTCGGTAAGAAGCAAGGGCGATTGAAGGACCTGCAGAAGCTACTCGGGCAGGTCTCGGCAGAAGAGCGGCCCGTCATCGGCAAGCAGTTCAACGAGGTGAAGAACCGTGTGAGTGCGGCTCTTGACGCTCGCAAGTCGGAACTGGAGAAGCCGTCCGCAGAGGTTGAGGGGATTGACGTCACGCTGCCCGGCACGCCTTTGCGACTGGGGAGGAGGCACCCCCTGACGCAGACGATCGACGAGTTCAAATCGATCATGGCACGGCTGGGGTTCCTCAGCGTTGATGGCCCCGAGATCGAAGATGAGCATCACAACTTCAAGGCTCTCAATATCCCGGCCATCCACCCGGCTCGCGATCCGCTCGACAACTTCTATCTGGCGACAGCTGAGAAGTCTTCCGGCGGGCCTCTGCTCTTGCGATCGCAGACGTCGACGGTGCAGATCCGCGTGATGGAACAGACGCCGCCGCCCGTGCGGATTGTGTCACTCGGACGCGTGTATCGGCCGGACACAATCGACGCGACGCACTCCTGCATGTTTCATCAGATGGAGGGACTGTGGGTCGAGGAAGGCGTGACGATGGCACACCTCAAGTCAGTCCTGCGGGCCTTCATGACGGCCTACCTGGGTGACGACGTGCACATCCGTTTCCGCCCGTCGTTCTTCCCGTTCACGGAGCCATCCGTCGAAGCCGACATGAGCTGGCGCGACGACTGGATGGAGATCGGCGGAGCCGGCATGGTCGATCCGAACGTTCTCAAGGCGGTTGGTTACGACCCGGAGAAAGTGACCGGTTTCGCGTTTGGTCTCGGGGTGGAGCGTTTCTGCATGAGACGCCACGGCATCACCGACATCCGCCGCTTCTACGAGAACGACGTGCGCTTCCTGCAGCAGTTTTGACTCGAAGTCGCCTTACGGAATCCCCCATCGCGTTGAGTTGGCGTTTGGCTCTGTTTCTGGGATAACTCCCTTGTGGGCATAACGAATCCACAATATCTGGCTTAGCCACTTGAGGTGCGAAATGCGTTGGCGTGGACGGGAACGGAGTGAGAATGTCGAGGACCGTCGCGGGATGCGGCCGCGTGCGGCGATGGGCGGCGGCATCGGCATTCTCGGGTTGGTCATCCTGTTTATCCTGTCTGGTGGCGACCTTGGCAAGTTCCTCGGTCTCGTTCAACAGCAACAACAGCAGGGGCAGTTCCAGCAGCAGCAGCAACCGGGCGACCCGAACCTCACGCCACAGGAGAAAGAGTGGGGTGACATGGTCAGCGTCGTACTGCGAGACACGGAGGTCGTGTGGGGGGATCTGCTGCCACGATTGCCCGGTAATCTGGCCACACAGTATCGCGAGCCGAATCTCGTGTTGTTCAAACAGGCGACTCAATCCGGCTGTGGATTCGCCAGTGCTCAGACGGGACCGTTTTATTGTCCGGCTGACCAGAAAGTGTACATCGATCTGGGCTTCTTCACGCTGATGGACCAACGCTTCAATGCACCGGGTGACTTCGCCCAGGCGTACGTCGTCGCCCACGAGGTTGGTCACCACGTGCAGAACCTGTTAGGCCTGACGGACCTCGTTCACCGGAAGAACGGTCGCGTCTCCGAGGAGGAGTACAATCGATGGTCGGTTCGGCTGGAGTTGCAGGCGGACTACCTCGCCGGCGTGTGGGCACATCACGCGGAGCGAAACTGGAGCATCCTCGAAGAGGGTGACATCGAAGAGGCCATCACCGCCGCTCAAGCGATCGGCGACGACACGCTCCAGAAGCAGGCACAGGGTTACGTCGTGCCCGAGAACTTCACCCACGGCACATCCAAGCAACGCATGCGCTGGTTCTACGAAGGTCTCAAGTCGGGCGACGCCGGCCAACTGATGGTGCTGTTCGAGGTGCCTTACAGTCAGTTGTGATCCCCTCTCCCCTTGAGGGAGAGGGACAGATTCTGAAGCGCCAGCGAAGAATCAGGGTGAGGGGTGGCGTGGATGAAGTGTTGTAAGCCAACCCCAACGGTGCTCCCCCTCACCCTGCCTTCGGCGCTCCGCTTGAAGGCTGTCCCTCTCCCTCAAGGGGAGAGGGTGACACTCGGTGCTTTCAGGAGGTCGGCCACGTCTACACTTGTATCGTAGGCGTGGCGCAAAAAGCTGTCGTTCGACGTGTTCTCCAGCAAACGCCGGACCAGATAGGCCATGCCGGGGATCGCTTCGCCGAAGGGCATGTAGACACGCACTCGATGGCCGAGTTCCGAGAAGAGTTGTTGCTGTTCTTCGGCCATGCCGTAGAGCATTTGAATCTCCCACGATTGCGGGGGCAGATCAAGCGCTTTCGCCCAGGCGATCGCATGCGA
>JAGQPX010000284.1 GCA_020426505.1 Planctomycetaceae bacterium
GTCCGAAAACCAGGGTCCACTTCATTTCTCCGAACACGGTCTGCATGCAGTATAAGAACCGCAGGCGGTCCGCCAAGCGAGGGATACCGACATGCATCCGCACTCGCGAGGGACCGTAAGCGACGCGTCCTTCCTTGTGCCATTTGCCGTTGTGTAGCACTTCGCAGCGGTCGACCTCGCAAACGGCGAGAAAGGCGTCGTTCAAGTCATCCCGGCCGTCTTTCGACGGAATGAACGGGAGGATCAAGGCCTGATCCCACTGATGCGGGAGGCCGTCTTCATCCACCTGACCCGCAGGCGGTGTGATGGTCAGTTCCATGAGGAACCAGTCCCTTTCTCCCCAATTCGGTTCCATCTCCTCGGCATAGTCCTCGTTCGATTGGAGGTTCGCGGGAGCCTCAGCCGGTTCGAGTGATTCTAACGAGACCTCAGCGTTCTTGAGCGGTGCGGCCATCTCATTTAGTACGCCTCGAACAAACAGACGCATCACCAGCGATGCCAGCAGTCGTCCGGTCCACGGCAAGGTCATGATACCGGCGGCAACAATCGCCACCCCGATCCCTCCCCACAGGTAGATGGCACCGGCTGCTCCTAACACCACGATCGCGAACGCTAGCATCAGTCCGTAAACCATGTCACACCTCGGGGACTCGTTCAGAGAGAACCGCAATGCAGCCCGGCATATCCGTCAAGACTATGTCACAACGACGAGACGTCAAACATTCAACGACTGTCTCATTGCCCATTGGCGCTGATCAGATCACTCCATCAGGCACATTCGGCCGCCGCTTTGTGGCAGCTCGCCTCGCTCCCGATCGATGGGTGTGCCATCATGGTCACATGAATTGCCGACCAATCTATCCATTGTTCGTGACTGCGATCCTGATCGGCGGCGCCCGTCAATCGCTTGGAGACGAGTGGTCTCCCCCGGAAAGTCTTGACGAGCTTCCCGCAGTATCTGGACTGCCGGACCTGATGACGTTCGCCGATGGCACTCCGGTCAGATCGCCAGATGATTGGGAGCATCGACGCGATGAACTCAAGGCTATGATCCAATATTACGAGTACGGTCATCTGCCGCCGCGACCGGATCGGGTGACGGTTGAGGATCGCATACTTGGCCCGATTGCCAACTGTGAGGGGACCGAGGAACGACTAACGCTGGTGATCGGGACGCAGGAACAACTGCGGATGCGGATTGCTGTCTACAAACCGCAGACGGACGGCAAGTTACCGGTGCTGATTCGCGAGGAACATGCGCTGGGACACATTGAGGAAGTGCCATCGATCCTGGAGCGAGGTTATCTGTTTGTCGAGTTCACTCGTGAGGACCTTGACCCCGATGCGGCTGACGTCGTCGGACCGGCTCAAGCGGCGTACCCGGATCATGACTGGGGCACACTCGCTGTCTGGGCGTGGGGAGCCATGCGGGTTGCTGATTACCTCGAACGCCTTGATGATGTCGACCTCGAACAGATCGGCATCGTCGGTCATTCGCGCGGCGGGAAGATGGCCCTACTGGCGGGGGCACTCGATGAACGGTTCGCCCTCGTCGCCCCCAACGGCTCCGGGTGCGGCGGAGCGGGTTGCTTCCGCATTGAACAGAAAAAGGTCGAGACACTCGAACTGATCACTCAGCCCGAACGGTTCGCCTACTGGTTCCATCCCCGGCTGCGGTGGTTTGCTGATCAGGAAGAGCGGCTTCCGATCGATCAACACTTTCTCAAAGCCCTCGTCGCTCCACGGGCCCTCATCTGCACAGAATCCACCGGCGACGTGTGGGCGAATCCGACGGGGAATCGAGCGACCAGCCGCGCGGCTCAATCGGTGTTCGACCTGTTGGACGTGAGCGATCACAACGCCGTGCACTTCCGCGACGGCCAGCACGATCTCACACCGTCTGACTGGACCGCGATCCTCGATTTCGCCGACTGGCACTTTCGCGGTCAACGTCCCGCCAACGAGGAAACGTTCTTTCAACACCGCGCATCAGATTGAGCATCCTACTTGCCGAGGGACCGGTCGATCAATGCGAAGCAAGCGAGGGTGGCAGGGTCAGAAGCGAAGCGGATGGCCCTGCGATCACCGGCCCGGACCTTCCCGTTGGTCAGACCCGGCCACCCGTTGCAATGCATCAAACAATCTGACCCTCAGTGGCTACGAGGCATCGCCGAGTGTCTGGCCAACCGACGCTCACCGGCAATGCAGCCGAACATTCATTCGGCCGTCGTCAGCTGCGCACGGAGCGTGAACTGATGCTGTTCGACGTCCGCGACGATCTTCGTGCTCTCGCAGAACTCGCTGGTCATCGGGTTCCAGGTGCGGACCTGGATCTCATTTTCTCGCGGGACGAACCGCATCACGCGCATGCCGTTGACACCATAGTCGGACAAGAGTTCGTGCACTGTGTTGCCGTGAACGCCTTGCGATTCCTGCCGCAGCGCTTGCGAGCGGCTTTGGTCACCACAGCAGGTCATCAGCAGATTGGCGTGATTCTGAAAACACTTGTCCCACATCTGCTGGGGTGAGTTGCCTCGCTGCTGGTGTCGTTTGGTCCAGGTCATGCGCCCCTTGGGGGCATCGAAGTAATCACGGGATTCCTTCGGCTTGTCACGTGGTCCCAGCCCCATGTGTGACGTCACGATGGCCAGCCGGTCCGCGTGTGACTCCAGCACGGAGTCCGCCCAGGCGAGCACGTCATCCGGAGCATTGCATTCGAGATGCAGGAACACGAATCGCAACCCCTCGGCAGAGAAGAGTTGAAAGCTGTTCGCATTGTTGCCTGAGACGGACGGGTCGCCATCGACTCCCGCGTACGACCCGCCGTACCAGTCGAAGTCGGCGTAGCGTGATTGCGGGAAGAACTCCTGAAACAACGACGAGTCGCCGTTGGCCTGCATGTCATGATTGCCGACTGAGATGCCGTAAGGCACGCGGCCATGCACCCGATCCATGCAGTCCCTCGCGACTTGCCACTGCGGCGCCTCGTTGAGATCGACGATGTCGCCGACATGACTGACGAACACGATTCGCTGTGACGTGAGATTGGCAGCCGTCCAATCCACGTAAGACTCAAACACCGGATTCTCCCAGACCGGCTCTTCGCCTTCCTTCGAGACGAGTTTGTAGTGCTGCGTGTCCGGGATCACGACGATGGAGAATGTGCCTTCCGGTGCGGCTGGGAACTCGTCTGCGAGTGACGATTGAGTCACGGCAAGCACACAAAGCCCCACCAGCCATAGGATGCAGACAGAGACGACCTTCTCAGGGCGGAGCAGACACATCGAACTTCCTCACAATTCCAACGGACGACGCAGTACGTTACTCAGTGGATGTTAAGTACTGATGAACTCTCACAGTTCACACGGGCATGGTGACGGCCAAGGCTGACAACATCAACCAAACCGAGTGACGGTCATCCCCTTGGCGAGAGTGTCGGACAGATTGTCCTGGGGGTATTCGCGAAATGTCGGGGCTTGTTGACTCCCTTCAGCGGGGCTCCATGAAGAATGGAACGCGGATGACGCCGATTTGGCGGATTGTCGCGGATTCGTCAATGAGTTCTTTGACGACTCCAACCCAATGATCCGGATCGTCAACAGTCACCCAATGCTCGATCGAGTCTCGAAGCAGAGGAGTGATCCGTCCCGAACGGCCCGATCCGCGTCATCGGCGATCTATTCGTCTCAGGCATCAATCGACTGGACGAATGCTCCCCACCAATCCACGCATACACCCGATCGTCCTCATCAGTGCAATCACGATCGAATCGTCCTCGACACTCGGCTATGCTGAGTGTTGATGACTTACCCAGAGTTCACCCGCTGAAGGACGCCCAGGCATGCCGGACACTCGATCATTCGTTTCGACCATTCTCACGTTATCGCTGCTCTCGTCAGCCGCGATGGCGCTCGAGCCGGGGGAGGTCGTCAAACCATTCCAGTTGACCGACGACACGGGGAGAGAGTTTGTCGTCTCAAACTTTGACGAACGACCGGCGACGGCGCTCGTGTTTCTCTCCAGTCGCTGCCCGGTCACCGAACGCTCGATCGGTGTGATCAATGAGCTTTACCAGAAGTACCGGCGCGACGAGGTGCTCTACGTCGGCGTGTGTGCCAACTCGATCGAAACGGCGGACGAGTTGCAATCGTTCGCTCAAAAGCGGGGGATGATCTTCTCGATCCACCGCGATCCAAATGGAAAAGTGGCACGGCAGCTCGGAGCGACGGCGACGCCGGAGGTGTTTCTTCTCGACAGTGAGGCGCGGCTTGTCTACCGCGGCGGACTGGATCGCGATGCGGGACTGACCGCGCTAGAGACGGCCGTGCAGCAGGTGCTCAAGAAGGAAACAGTGAATGTCTCCGCTGTCTCCGTGAAAGGCACGCCTCTCGATCAGCCGGGCAAGCCGATCGAACGGACAGACCCATATGGGGCTCCGTCGTTCTCGTCCGAGCTTGTCTTCACACGCATCCCCAATGCGCCCGCCCATCATTGCTCGACGATCACACAGGCACCCAACGGCGACCTGCTCTGCCTGTGGTATGGCGGCAGCTACGAGTCTGCGATGGACCAGAAACTGTTCCTCGCGCGTCGTCCACACGGCACGAAAGAGTGGTCGACGCCCGAAGCACTGATGGAGGACCGCCACATGCCACCGGGCAATGCGGTCATCCTCGTCGATGGTCACGACCGCGTGCAGATCATCTGGGGCCGCATGGAGTCGACACAGCCGATCCGTCGAGGTTCCGGCTGGGAGCGGTGCCGACTGTTCGCCCGCACCTCGTCAGACAATGGTCACACCTGGTCCGAGGACCGCCTGATGCTCGCTCACGAGCAACGTGTCCACAACCATGACCTGTACTTCGTGCCGCGTAACCCGCCAATCACCCTCGACGATGGCACGATGGTTCTGGGACTCGAGGGACCGGGCGGAGGCGACTTTCTCCAGTCGACTAATGGGGGCGACTCATGGAAGCGTGTCGGGTCAGCGTCCGATGGAAGTCAACCGACGGTCATCCAGCGTAAAGACGGTTCGCTGCTGACTCTGATGCGTCACAGTCCCCGCACAACGTTTGCCACGTCAAACGACGGTGGACTCTCCTGGTCGGCGACTCAGAAGACCGAGCTGAACAACCCCGACTCCGGCATCTCGATGGTCCAGCTCGACAACGGACATCTGGTGTTCGTGTTCAACAATTCGCCCGACAGTCGCACGCCGCTGAGCGTCGTGAGATCGACCGACGAAGGCCGCACGTGGGAACCGCCACTCAACCTGGAGACCAACCCCGGCGAGTACTCGTACCCGTGCATCATTCAGTCAGCCGACGGTCAGATTCACGTCAGTTACACCTTCCGCCGTTACGCGATCAAGCATGTCGAGTTCAACGAGGACTGGCTAACGCAATTCGAACGACCGAATTGATGCACGATCGGACGTCGGGTGGCCGGGTCTGACCAAGGGGAAGGCCCGGAACAGCGGTCGCAGGGCCATCCGCTTCGCTCCTGACCCTACCACCCGATAGGAGAATGACTCTGAAACACCTGTGATGAAAAGGTAATAGTCGATGCGAGAATTCAGTGTCAGAGTGGTCATCGCAATTGTTTCGCTTTTGGTCATCGGACGATTTCACGCACTGGCAGCAGAGCGACCGAATTTCCTGTTCGTGGTCACAGACGATCAGGGTCCGTGGGCGATGGGGTGTGCCGGTGATCCGAATGCACTCACGCCGAACATGGATCGGCTACGGGCGGAGGGGGCGCTGCTGACTCGTTGCTACACGCCGACGCCCGTTTGCAGCCCTGCCCGCGTGTCGATCCTCACGAGCCGTTACGGGTCCGAACTGGGCATCACCGACTTCCTGCCCCGCTCTCATGAGGACCTGCCCGGGCTGACGGCCGACACTCCGACGTGGCCGAGTGAACTGGCGAAGGCCGGTTATTCGACTGCGCTGATTGGCAAGTATCACTGCGGGGCCATGCCCGAATCGCACCCGACGAAGATCGGCTATCAGGAGTTTCGCGGCTTCATTCACGGCGGCATGGTCTCACAAGACCCGGTGATCGAGGTCAACGGACGCGAACGCACGATCGAAGGTTGGACGCCCGACGTCCTGACCGACTTTGCTCTCGACTACATTCGCAGACATCGCGATGGCCCGTTTGCTCTGTCGCTGCACTTCTGGGCACCGCACGCGAATGCCGGAACCAACGCAGAGGGTGACCGCACATGGCTGCCGCTCAGCGATGCAGACTTGTCACCATTTCGCATGCTCGACCCGTTGCTGCCGGAGCCGGACTATCCCGACCTCGACACCGATCGCACCAAACGCATGCTGCGTGAGTACCTCGGCAGTGTGCATTCAGTCGACCGCAATCTGGGCCGTGTGCTGGACCTGTTGGACGAACTTAACCTCGCGGAGAACACGGTCGTCATCTTTTCCGCCGATCACGGCTACAACCTCGGCCATCACGGCATCTGGCACAAGGGGAATGGACGTTGGCTGCTCAAGCACGACCAAGGACCACGGGCCAACATGTGGGAGCAGTCACTCCGCGTGCCAGCCATCGTCAAATGGCCACAGGAGATCAAAGCGAACTCGACCGTCAACCAAACCATCTCGCACCTTGACTGGTTCCCGACCCTCCTCGCGATGGCGGGTGCTGAGTTGCCGGTCGCCACTCTTCGCGGTCGCAACGTGCTCCGGCTGCTCAAGGGTCAGCCCTTCGACAGAGATGAAGAGTTCATGGCTCAGTACCGCATGCGTGAAGACCACGGCGACGGAGCCGACAT
>JAGQPX010000285.1 GCA_020426505.1 Planctomycetaceae bacterium
TGGATCAGTTTTTCAAAGGCAGACCACGGGCACATTTGAGAACCAGAAGCAGTTCGCTCTTCAAGGGTTTTCGGGTGTCTGCGTATCAATTGTTGCAAATCATGCTCGATCTGGCTTCAGATTCGAAAATGTCAGCGTGATTACGGTTTGGCCACCGACTAGTGCCTTGTCAGCCATAATTGGGGTCGTTGACTGAGATGGGCCGCACTCCGTTGTCGTGCTCACGCAAGGTCTCTGACTCACAATTTCAAATCTGACGGACCACTATGTAGCAACGACTGTGCGAGTTCGACGGAAAAGGAAGAAAATCTCACTGTCATTCTCCATTTGTCATCGCCGCCTGCACAATACAGTTTTGGTCGGACTGAGAGAATTCCAAAAACGGTGATTCTGTGGTGATCGTGTTTTCACAACCTGAAGGCTGCCAACAAACTTTGTGTTCGACGATTGGGAATCACTGTCTGATGTTCCTCAGTACGATCTTTGCGGCCAGTCTGTTTTCCACCTCAGTGATGGCAGAGCCGCCCACCATCGACACGATTGTGCGAGTGATCGAACCGCAGAATCGGCGAATTGAAAGTTTGCATGTGAAATACCATCTTAGCTCGGAACTCGTGGGCTCAGCGAGCGATGCGAAAGAGTACCTTGGAATGTCGCATCTCCCGAATGAACGGATGACTTTTGCGGTCAAAGGAGTCAAACGCTACTTCAGGAAGACGCAGATTGATGATGTCGTTAAGGCAATTGCCCCCAATGATGACGGCACTCGTTCCGAAGTGAACGTCGCACGCGATGAGGAACGGGCGTTTGATGGGGAGGTGTTCTGGCAACGGTCAATTGAGAATCAACAGCTCACCATCAGTCCGGCCTCACAGGTCGAGCATCACAGCGATCTGGCCCTGTTCAATCAGGAGTACTTCCAGATTCAAGTACGATCATTACCGGACATCTTCAATCCGGAAGAGGATCGGAGCACGCGAAGGATTCCGGACCTTTTTGCGACGGGAACCTGGAGTATCGAGTCTGACTCCGAACTGGTGGGAGACGATCGCTGTGTCCTCGTCACCAATGGGGATCGTCGTCTGTGGCTGGCAGAAGACTTTGCCTATGCCGTCCGAAAAAGCGAAGAGTTCTTTCCTGACTCAAGGATATTGGGGAGTCGAATCGTGCTCTCCGAGTTTACGGAGGTTGCTGAGGATGTCTGGATGCCGCAACGAATCGTGTCGGAGCGATTTCCTCATCCTCGGAAGAATCCTCCCAATCGAATTCGTGGCATGCCGCTTGTCAAGGATGTTTATGAGGTGGAAGAAATCCACGCGAACGATGTGCCGAACTCGCTGTTTCGATATTCCACACCTCCGGGCACTCTCGTTTTCGACTTTACTCAGGAAGGTGATGGAGAAGGACTTTCGTTGGCCTACCGCGTGCCTGCTGACGAAGCGGACAGCGAGGAGTCGGTGTTCAACGCCGTGTCCAAGCGTGCTTCGAATGAGACCAGTGGCCGGTCGCTTGCCTGGAATTTCTTTGTGATCGCAAACGTGGTGCTTCTGTTAATCGTCGGCGCAGTGTGGCTCCTAATTAGGGCTCGACGATGATCGGGAGACCTTGCTGATCAACTCTTGCGTGAGAGTGGCGCGGGGAGCGAGACGACCTTCCCCATGAAGAATGACATTTCAGGAGTAGGTGAGTGGCTTGTCGCTGGTTTTTCCGGATTGATTTGAAGAAGTATGGGCCTGTCGAGGCGTCCCATCTTGAGGAGCTGCTCCAACCTCCACGGCTGGCGAAGCGGATTGATGTTCGTCCTGAAGGGGATCAACGCGAGTGGTTGACCATTGGGCCGAATG
>JAGQPX010000052.1 GCA_020426505.1 Planctomycetaceae bacterium
GCCCAAGTGGCGGAATTGGCAGACGCGCTAGCTTCAGGAGCTAGTGCCCGTAATGGGCGTGGAGGTTCGAGTCCTCTCTTGGGCACTTTAGTGCAAAGGGACTTGCGATGAAGTGTCGTAAGTCCCTGTTTTTTGCGCACATGGAACGTCGACGACGGACAGACGGTCCCGTCTCCCCGTCACGTGTCCCACGACTTCCCCATCTCTCCGTTCCCGATCCTTCTCACGTCGCGTGACATCCACTATGGTGTCTGTTCTGATACTGCTGCAACAAGTCGAAGGAAGGGGAAATGGACCGCGACGAGATTCTGCTGGACGCTGAGGAGCGGATGGAGAAGGCGGTGAGCGTCTTTCAGGGGCAACTGCAGGGCCTCCGCACGGGCCGCGCGACTCCCGGATTGGTGGACTCGATTCGGGTGGAGTACTACGGTTCGCCGACTCCGCTCAAGCAACTCGCCAACATCAGCGTTCCCGAACCACAACAGATTCTCATTCGTCCATTCGATGCGGGTGTGGTCAGCGACATTGTCAAAGCCATTCAGTCCAGCGATGCGGGCTTGGCACCCAACTCGGATGGACGACTGATCCGGCTGAACGTCCCTCCGCTGTCGACCGAACGTCGCCGTGAGATGAGCACCCGGGCCAACAAGTTCGCCGAGGAGGCCCGCGTCTCCATTCGCAACATCCGCCGCGATGCCAACAAACATGCAGATCAGGCGGAGAAATCAAAGACCCTCTCCGAGGACGAACGAGACAGCGTCAAGGACGAGGTCCAGGACCTCACCAAGAAGTACGAGTCACAAGTCAACGAGCACGCCGCCGCCAAGGAAAAGGACATCATGGACGAGTGAACGACCGAGTTGATTAGTTGATCAGATGATTTGTTGATTAGCTAATCCCGCCGTCTTCGTTAAGGTGTTCATCGCCGTCGAATCGTCGATCTCATCATCCAGTCATCTAATCAACCAATCAACTAAACATGGCCCGCAAAACTGCCAGTCGTCTGTCGAAACGTCGTGAAGCTGAAGCCGCTGAGGCATCAGGTGCAACTAAAAAGAAAAAGAAGAAGGCCACTCGAAAAAAGAAGGCCACGACGACACGCCGAAAGGCGAAAGCGAGCGAGCGCAAGCGACTCGTGTGGGGCGTCTTCAGCGGAAGTCTGAAGGAAGAGGCCCGCTTCCCTTACGACCAGAGAAAGGAAGCCGAGGCGAAACTCGAACAACTCCTCGCACGAGGCAAGCGTGTCTATTTCATCCAGCCGATCAAAGAGGTCATCACAGCTGAGGAGGCGAAGGCGGCCGAGGCGGAAGCCGAGTCCGAAGAGTAGTCCGCCGGACACGGATATGACAAACACGTGATCCCCGATGTCTCGCCAGCGAAACTTCGGGGGTTCGTTGTTTCCAGAATATTATTACTCAATCGGTATCGTGTAACCGAGTGCGCCAATCGCCTGTCCTTTGGGAACGTCCGCATAATTGCTGTGACACATCACGCACTTCTCCATCACGACCGGGATCGCTGTCGCCGCCCGCAAATACCGTTTTCCATCTTTGGTAACAACCTCGTCGAGATAGGACTCGCCGGCTTTCAGTTTCTCGACTGCACGGGTTTCGAAGTCGTCCTTCGGTGAATTGTCATCGTCGTACGGATCGCCGGTCGCATCGAGAAGACGAACCTCGTGCCAGCCTTTGTCTTTCATCACCTTGAAAAGTGCCTGGAACGCATCTCCTGCTGCCAGGTCCGAGTCCTCTTCGACATAATGAGTCGTCACCAGCACGATAGCCGTCTTGTAGAGATCGTCGAGCATCCGGACCTGGTTTCGGGTCCTCTCGACCGCGGGATCCTCCTTCTTTTCCTTCGCACGGGCATCCGGAACAGCAAGGATCGCTGCTGCTCCAACGAGCAGGCCGAGGATCAACACCACCTGTTGCCAACGGGGAATCGTCATAAGAGCGCCTTTCATTTCGTCAATTGCACAAGGTCTTCACCCACCTGCACCACATCGGCGAGGCGGACGCTTTTGAGATACTCCACCTGAATGCGTTCAGCCTCAGCGAGGACATGTTTGAGTTTGCACCCCGGTTGAATCACGCACACGTTTTCGATCGCAACACAGTCGAGCAGGTGCATCGATCCCTCGAAGCGTTCGATCACCTCGCCCAACTCGATGTCCTCAGCTGGCCTCGCGAGTTCAACACCGCCCCCCACACCTCGCATGCTCCGCACGTAACCCTCCCTCGACAACCGCTGCACAACCTTCGCCAAATGGTCACGCGAAACGTCGAAGAATTCAGCAATCTCAGCGACGCTGGCACGCTCCTGACGTCCCGCGAGAAACATCAACGTTCGAAGTGCAAAGTCTGTGTGGAGAGACAGTCGCATGAATACAAGCAAAACAGGTACGCTTAATACCGCTTTCAACCGGAGAGGGTATCCGCAGACGTGATCCACGTCAATCTCCCATGATGAAATCTCCCAAAGCCGACAGTTTGGACGAGCTTCAAACGCGACGGCGGATCATCGCATCTCGAAATACGAACATTGTCCACCTGCGGCATTCGCCACATTCGCGCCATTCGCAGTTGCAGACAAACAACCGCGAATCAAGCGAATATGACGAATGAACATCCTGAGACAGAAACGTCGTCTCTGTGCCTTCCGTGTAATCCCTGGTTCCATCAGTCGCTCCGAAACCATGGGAACAACGGCATCACCCGTTGGAATCGACAATCGTTTCGAAGACACTCTCCGTTTGCCGATTGACCGGAACGGCAATGCGAGCAAGAATGGAGTTGGTGGCTTCCTTCCCTGGCCACCATACGGAAAAGCAATCCCACCGGGGGCGATCGGATTTGACTGGTTCACCGCAGGTTGGGGTGGCGTGTCGTGGTTGATCAGCAGGCCACGTTAAAAGCTGATCAAAAACCAACTGCCACTGAAAAGCAGTTCGCAATGGCTGCCTAATTAGGCTGCCCCGGCTTAGGAATCCCCGTCTGAGGAGTCCGACAGCCGGTCACAAAATCAGACTGGCCTCGGGTCACCGGTGACCACGCCTGAGGTGAGACAAGTTGTGACCTGGTCGGAGAGCGGCTCTGTCTGCCGTGCCACCTCCGATAAGAGCGGAAACGACCGACTACACACGTAGAGGCCTCAGCTAAGGGTTCACAGGACGCGGGTTCGATTCCCGCCGCCTCCACTTAAGCCACTTGTGACTCAGGTTGCAAGTGGTTTTCTATTCGTTCATGCGCCACTCCTGGACAACAGTAAGAGATCGCAGCGACTAGGAAACACTGAAGTTTCGACTCTTGGGTGTAGTTCCTGATAGGTGGTGGGTTGTTCAGAGTGAGTGTGTTTCAGAGTTGGTACCAACGACGGTTGAGGCCATTGGGGCACAGGGCGGTAACATCCAGGACTCCGGGTCTGCTCCAGTGAACGCCGGGGCCTTTCAGTCGGTTGCCGACCAGTTGTTTGCAGGTTGATTCGATCATACCGAAGTCGATCTCGCAGCAATGGGAAAGGCACGTCGGAGTGTTGAGTGCGGTATAGCCGAGGTTGGAGGTCAGCAATCAGTTGCGTGATCGATTTACGTTAGTGGGAACGCTCGGTGGCGAATCACTCCAGCGTTACGAAGCCTCTCCCTTGGTGCAGACTGGTGACGTCATGATCGACTCACTGGTAGCGGGTCACACCGTCTTTTGAATGGAGTACGTGAGCCGTTTTCCAAGCATGCTGGCTGGCGTGGTACCAGTCGAGAATCCCCTAAAAGGCTACGAAGAAGTGCTGGTGAATGCCCCAGCACTGGCAAGACTGAATCGATCCCCTTAACCTACCGATGCACGGCAATCGCACGTTGGATCTGCGTTTGGTCTCAGGATTGCATCTTCGGTGTGGAAGTCAACTGGCTGTGTTGGCCAGTCGAAGTTTTCAACACGGAGGAGAGCAGCATGGTGGGACCGGCGAGATTTGTACAACGGCATTTTGCAAATGTGACAGACCCGCGAGTGGATCGGGGGCACAATCACGATCTGCTGGAGATGGTGTTCATGGCCTTGACCGCGACCATCTGTGGGGCGGACGGCTGGGTGGATGTCGAGCGGTTTGCCAAGTCCAAGTGGGACTGGTTCCGGCAGTACCTCGAGCTGCCGCACGGCGTGCCGTCGCATGACACGTTCGGTCGAGTGTTTGCCAGACTCGATACGGGCGAGTTCCTCACCGCGATGCATCAGTGGGTCGATCAGTTCGCCGGATCGTTGCGGGACCGGGGGATTGCCATCGACGGCAAGCAAGTCCGCACGCCGACCGGTGAGGGAGGAGAGAGTTGCGGACGCGGTAGGAGACACGGTTCGTTCGATCGGGCAGCCGATCAGTCGCCGCTGCACACGATCACCGCCTTCGCCACCGACACGCGGCTCGTGTTGCGGCAGCTGTCGATGGATGAGAAGTCGAATGAGATCCCGGCCGTGCCCGTGCTGCTGAAGCTGCTCGAACTGGAAGGAGCCATCGTCACGCTGGACGCCATGCACACGCAGGTCGAGACGGCCAGGGCGATC
>JAGQPX010000053.1 GCA_020426505.1 Planctomycetaceae bacterium
AAGCGGATCGGCGTGAGAACAGATTCCGCTTCCTGACGGGCGCGGCTAGTGAGATTTCCAGCATACTTATCGCACGCAGGGCACTCATCGATCATGACAACTCCCCACATTTTTTGAAAAACCATGACAGACAACATCGAAGCGGATTTTCGGCAGATTCACGAGGCGGACGTTCAGACGCGGTTCCTGCCGGGGGACATCATCGAGGTGATTGGCGACTTCTCGCCGGGCAATCCGCCGCAGCACGTGCTTTTCGACTTTGACGGGACGCTGAGCCTCGTGCGGGAGGGGTGGCCGGAGATCATGGTCCCCATGATGGTCGAGTACCTGCAAGAGACCGGTACTGATGAGTCGCCGGAGGAGTTGGAGAAGGTCTGCGCGAAGTTCGTGGCCGAGCTGACGGGCAAGCAGACAATCTACCAGATGATCCAACTGGCCGAGGAGATCAGCAAGCGTGGAGGCACGCCGCTCGATCCGGTCGAGTACAAGAACGAGTATCACGACCGGCTGATGCAGCGGATTGTCTCTCGTCGGGAAGGGTTGGCATCCGGCGAGATCCCGCCGACCGACATGGTCGTCCCCGGCAGCTTCGATCTCCTCGACCTGCTGCTAGAGCGGGGAGTCCCGGTCTACCTGGCGAGCGGGACCGATGAGCAGTACGTCCGTGAGGAAGTCGAGTTACTCGGGTTGGACAAGTACTTCGGCGAACATGTCTACGGGGCCCAGGACGACTACAAGTCGTTCTCGAAGGCGCAAGTCATCGAGCGCATCCTCGCCGAGAACAATGTCGACGGGGCTTCGTTACTCGGGTTCGGTGATGGCTACGTCGAGATTCAGAACGTGTACGACGTCGGCGGCACAGCGATCGCTGTCGCCAGTGACGAGACGAATCGGGACGGGCGACCTGATCCGTGGAAGCGTGAACGGCTGATCGGAGCAGGAGCCCACGCGGTCGTTCCCGACTACGCGAGGGCCGGGCAGTTGATCGAGTGGCTCTGGAGCGGGAAGGAGTAACCGATGCCTTACCCTCAATTCGACCGCTTCGCCGTCAAGATGGAGCCGCTCAAGGCGCGCGAGAACAAGAAGTCCATCGACGTCGATCACGTCTCCCCCGATACTCCGCCCCCTGCACTTTCCGAAGAGGGACAGCGGCTGCTGGAGGAGCTTGTCGGCCGCATTCGTGATGCCCGCGTGAATGACCGTCCGGTGATGATTACCTTCGGGGCTCACTCGATCAAGAACGGTCTCGGCCCCGTGTTTCTTCGGCTGATCGAACGGGGCTGGGTCACGCACCTGGCGACGAACGGGGCGGGCATCATTCACGACTGGGAGTTCGCCTATCAGGGGCAGAGCTGCGAGAACGTGCAGACGATGGTCAACGAAGGCCGCTTCGGCAACTGGCAGGACACGGGCTTCAACATCAACCTCGCACTCAACGTCGGTGCCTACGAAGGCAAAGGGTACGGCGAGTCGGTCGGCTCCATGATCGAAACCGAGGGGCTCGACATCCCCTCCGCTGGCGAGCTAGAAACGGTAATCAAAGACAGTCTGGCTGACGATCCGCAAAAGTCAGCCGCGGCTGCCGATCTGCTGTACATCGTCCGGGCCTTCAACATCGCTCCGGGTCGATTGGAGATCCCTCACCCGTGGAAGCAGTACAGCATTCAGGCGGGAGCGTTTCGACTGGGCGTGCCCTTCACCAGTCATCCCATGATCGGACATGACATCATCTATAACCACCCGATGAATCATTGTGCCGCGTTAGGTCGTGCCGCTCAGCGGGACTTCCTCACCTTCGCGGAGAGCATCAGCCGCATTGAGGGGGGCGTCTATCTCTCCATCGGTTCAGCGGTCATGAGCCCCATGGTGTTCGAGAAGTCGCTGTCGATCTCGCAGAACCTTGAGATCCAACAGGGCGGACACATCGACAATCACTACATCCTCGTGAGCGACCTCGCGGAGTCGACATGGGACTGGAGTCAAGGCGAGCCGCCCGAGGACAACCCGGCGTACTATCTCCGCTACAACAAATCGTTCAGTCGCATGGGCGGGACGATGCGTTACCTGCAGGCGGACAACCGCGATCTGTTGCTGAACATCCTGCATCAGCTCGGAGAAAAGACGCCGTGAGTGCGGACCTGCTGAGCATCGAACGGCTGGAGGAAATCATCTCCCGGTTCTCATCGAGCCGCATCGCCGTGCTGGGGGACTTCTTTCTCGACAAGTATCTCGACGTCGACCCGGCCCTCGAAGAGCCGAGTGTCGAGACGGGTCTGCCGGCTCATCAGGTCTCAGCCGTTCGCTGTTACCCCGGCGCCGCGGGCACCGTTGTCTCGAACCTGTCCGCTCTGCAAACGGGTGAGTTGCACGCGATTGGCTTCACGGGCGACGACGGTGAAGCGTACGAACTGCGCCGTGGACTCAAGCATCTCCGATGCTCGACCGACCACCTGCACACGACATCTGATCGCTTCACACCGACGTACCTGAAGCCTCGCAACATGACGATCCCAGGTCTCATAGGTGAGCACTCGCGATACGACACAAAGAATCGTCAGCCGACACCACGCGACACCGAGCAATCCGTCATTGCTTCATTGGGCGAACTGGTCGGTCAGGTCGATGCGGTGATCGTGATGGATCAGGTCGAAGCTCGTGACTGCGGCGCGGTCACCGGTCCCGTGCGAGATCGACTGGCCGAACTGGCGGAGCAACACAAGTCGGTGCACTTTTGGGCAGACAGTCGCCGCCGCATTCACGAATACCGCAACCTCATCATCAAGCCGAACGAGTTTGAAGCGGTCGGCAACGAATCGCCGCTGCCGGGAGATACGGTGGACGTCGACGAGCTACGCGCCGCAGTCGGCCAGATGCAGGCCAAGACCGGTGCCCCGTTGTTCATCACACGGGGAGCCGACGGCATGTTCGTCAGCGATCCCGAGTGGACGCCAGTCCCCGGCGTGCGAGTCACAGGCGACACCGACACGACCGGCGCCGGAGACAGTGCCACAGCGGGATGCGTCCTCGCGCTTTGTTCCGGAGCGTCATTCGTCGAGGCCGCCGTCATCGGAAATCTCGTCGCCTCGATCACCGTGCAACAGCTGGCGACGACGGGCACCGCAAGTCCCGATGAGCTTATCCCCCGGTTGAAACTTTGGCATGAGCAGAACGCGTAGTCGTGTTCAATCAGTCTCACAGATGTGAAATCGCTTACCAGCCGCGCCCGTCAGGAAGCGGATCGCGAGACGGCGACGTTATCGCTCCCTCACGGTCGCGGCTAATTTGGCGACACACGGTTCGAAACCGCTTGACCTTTCGTTCATCCGGTCAATCTTATCGGATGTCCTGGGCACCCAACGCGATCGCGCCGTGCACGACGACTTCCTCGCCGAGTTGGGGATTCGTGAAGACACACGCATCGGCCAGTGGCGGGAAGATGTACCGGCTCACGGCTTCGCGGATCGGGTTGAGAAACAACTCATCACCCATCAGCGACACTCCGCCTCCGATAACGACCACATCCGGAGCAACGATCGCCGTCATCTGGGCGATGGCCCAACCCAGCGTGTCGGTGCCCGTGCGGAGAATCTTCCGGGCACTCGCATTCCCGGCAGCCGCGGCCTCACCGATCATCAATGTGGTCAGCGAATTCGCGTCCCCGCCGCACCGCTCCAGCAGATCAGCTCTGTCTGCTTCCGTCAGAGCAGGACGACCGCGGGGCAGAAGTTGATCCTGAATGCGAACCGGTTCGTTCGTCAGAGCGGCTCTCGCGGTTGCTGCGATGCCCCATCCGCTTGCCAGTGACTCGACGGTTGCGTGGTGATCGTCAGCCAGTAGACCCGGACGCAGATGTCCGATCTCAGCGACTGCTGGTCGATCGGTCCCGTGCACACGTTGTTCGACGACGAGTCCACCACCGACGCCCGTTCCAACTGTGATGTAGAACACGGTTCGATGTCCCTGACCAGCACCGTAACGAGCTTCTGCCAGGGCGGCGCAGTCGCAGTCGTTACCGAGGGATGCCGGCACATCCAGCGTGTCTCGAACCCACTCCACAAGTGCGCAATCGGTCCAGCCGTCGATCTGGTGGCTCGTGATCACCCGGCCAGCCGCTCCGTCAACCGGGCCGCCGAAGCCGAAGCCAACCCGCTGGATGTCGAATCGGTCACACAGGCTACGGCCAGCCTCCTTAATCTGACTCAGGATGCCCGCCGCTCCAAGTTCCGGTTTCACGTCGTACCGCTCGAACGCCTCGAAGTGCGCGCGGTCTCCGTCTCCGACGCCCAGTTGCAGCTTCGTGCCACCGATTTCGATGCCGAGAATCATGGAGTCGTCTCAAGCCGCGTATCGGCCTTCGCTGTTGATGCGGGCAAAGACGTCGTTCAGCACCCAGTGAAACAGGCAGAGGTGAATGCTCTCGACCATGCCCATGTCGTCCAGAGCGACATGCAAGCCGTCGTGCTGCATCTCCTTGAGTTTGCCGCCGCTGTAGCCGGTGAGGCCGAAGGTTTTCATCTCGTGACGACTGGCCCAGTCAACCGCGTTGAGCACGTTGGGGCTGTTGCCCGATCCGCTGATCGCCAACAGCACATCTCCAGGCTGTCCGTAATTCATCAACTGCTGGACGAAGATCTGGTCGTACGCAAGGTCGTTCCCCACCGCCATCAGCCAGCCGGCGTTGTCTGTCAAGCTGAGCACCTTGAGGCGCTTCTTCGACTCGTCCTTCAGATCAGACTCCCGCAGCGAACTCTTGCCGAGGTCCTCCGCCATGTGACTGGCGGTCGTTCCCGATCCGCCGTTCCCAATGATGTACACAAAATTGCCCGTTTCCCAAGCACCGTAGATCAGATCGGCCCATCGCTCCATGTCCGAGCGATCGATCCGATCAAGTTCCTCGTTCAACCGAGTCATGTACGAATTCGTGTCCAGCGTCGCGCCAAGCATCGTCTGTCATCCTTTTTTCGGTCCGCATAATGAGACCGTGTTTGAGTGTTGGTGATTCCAGTATCCGTCATCGTTCGTTACACAACCGACGCTGTGCATCCAAATACGGCCCGGTCCTTGTTTCCTTTTCAGTTTAGAGATTCGCGTGTCGGTCGAGTAGGTCCCAACGGTCGATCTCAAGCCGGACTTCACAGGTCGCTCCCCGAAGCTCGGAAATGACCCTGATTCGCGAGACGATGTGGGCGACACATCGTTGATCTTCCGGCTTGCAGATCGCCGCCGTTTTCAGGATACTCCGCAAACGCCCTCAGGGGATTCACCCTGACCGATTCGCCACCGTAGCTCAGTTGGCAGAGCAGCTCATTCGTAATGAGCAGGTCGTCAGTTCAAGTCTGACCGGTGGCTCTTTCTCCCTCTTTGTGACGGATTCTCGCGTCTGGAACGTCACTTCCGGCGGACCACGTCAGCGATCCGTACCAGAGACTCTGCCAGTTCGGTGATTCGGGCTGAGACCATCGCGTCGGCGAGCTGATCACCCTCGAAGGCCTGACCGGTTGCATAGACAAACTTGGGCAGAATCAGGCAGCGGAAGTCGAGCATCAGGCTATTGGCAAAGCTCATTACCGACATGTAACTGCTTTGTCCGCCTGCAGCGAGCAGGAAGCCGACAACCTGATCCTGCCACGCTTTGCCGGTCAATTCAACAAGATTTTTCGCAGCCGCGTTGACGTCGAAGTTGTAGACCGGAGCCGCCAGAATGATTCCATCGGCGTCCCGAACCCGCTTTCCGATCTGCTGGACCCCTACTTGATCGTAGACTGAATTCCCATCGCACATGGGCAATGCAGTCTCTTGCAAGTCGAGCCAATCGACGCTCTCTCCGGAGTCTTCGAGCACCATTCGAGCCGATCGGGCCATCAGCCGACTGCGACTGTGCGGATCCAGACTGCAGCTGATGATCAGACGGGCCATTGGCAAATACCTGTCAGTGAGTCGACGTACAACTTGTTCTGACGATCAGGATGGCAGCTGATACACGAAGTGACAACCGCTCATAGCCTCTCACGGATCTTGGGGTATCGTCTCATTATTTTCCGAATTCCCTCCAATACTCATCACTTGAGGATTGCATGTCCTCAGCGAATTCACGACACTCGCAGTGATGAGACTGAGTCTCAGTTTCACAACCGGGCAGCCAGCCAGCTCCTTGCCAGTCAGCCACTCGGAACACAGCAGACACATGTTGTGACTGTTGATTCCCAAGCCGACTCACCAAGGAGAACGCTCCCATGCGCCGTTGCTACTCGCCCGCCCCTCGACGTGGATTCACCCTGATCGAACTTCTGGTGGTGATTGCGATCATCGCGATCCTGATTTCGTTGCTCTTGCCTGCGGTTCAGCAGGCTCGTGAGGCGGCTCGTCGGACACAATGCCGAAACCATCTCAAGCAGATTGCACTGGCCCTCCACAACTACCATGACGTCTTCACGGTCTTCCCGAACGCAAACGCCAACAGTGCATTGGATGGAGGCAGCCTGTTCACATCGATTCTACCAATGATCGAACAGAGCCAGTCGTTCAACCTGTACGACTTCAACTTGCCGAACACCGATTCATACAACCTGCAAGTTGTCTCCCAGCAGATCTCAGTTTATCTCTGTCCATCATCTCCGCTGAGACGAGCGGTCCCCAGTTGCGATCTCGATGCAGGACGGGCGCCGGGACATTACGCGGTGAGTATCGGCTCCAAGGATTACAACCCCTACTGGACTTTCATTCCCGGCTCGCCGCAGCCAGAGTTGAACGGAGCGATCGTCTACTCGGATGCAACACAGGGAACGACGCGGTTTCGTGACTTCCTCGACGGCACCAGCACCACGCTGCTCGCTGGCGAAACGGCCTACAACCTGCCCGATTACGAGTTTTCCTCCGGAGCCTGCATGGGTGAACCGAGATACTCATTCACCTACTGGTCCGTGCCCTACCCAGGGTCGACCGCCTGCACGACGGAACACGGCTTCAACCCGCACGACATCGAGGATGACGGCATCTGGGATCCGAACTGGACACACACGTTCCGCAGTGATCACACCGGTGGTGTGCAGTTTGCCTTCGCTGACGGATCGGTGCATTTCATCTCAGAGTCGATCGATGCCAGCGTGCTGGACGGCCTGGCGACAAGAAACGGAGGGGAGGTTGTCAATGAATTCTAACACCACCACACCGATCTGGTGGACAGGACTTCTCGGTTCGCTGCTGATGGGAGTAGCTGGGTGCGGTGGTGACAACGAAGGACCGCCAAGAGCAACGGCTCAGGGCACGGTCCGGTTGGATGGAAAGCCGTTGGGGGAAGGCGTGATTCGATTCGTTCCCACCAGAGAAACCAAAGGCCCCAAGACAACGCTACCGATCAGGGACGGCCATTTCGAGGCTCCAGCGTGGGCGGGGCCGCTGGTCGGACAACACCGCGTCGAAATCGAATCCACTGACGATGGCGGCTTCGCCCTCGATGACGAGCAGGCGATCGTCCAACTGAGAAAGTACGGACACGGAGTGATGGACACCGTCATTGTCCCTGAAATCTATAATGAACGGACCCGTCTGACCGCTGAGATTGTCGAGGACGGTCCGAACGAGATTGAATTCACACTAGTGACTCCCTTGCGTCACCGACGCACAAGATAACAGGAAGCAACTCTCCATGAGAAACATTCTGCAAATCACGGTGCCGGCAATAACATGCCTGATGTCGACGACACTGGCCCAAGCCCACTTCATCTGGCTGGCACCGGTCACCGATGATGAAGGTCAGACGACCATTCAAGTTTACTTTGGCGAACATGCCTCTGCTGCCGATCCAGAGTACCTCAACCGGGTCAAGGATATGCAGTTGTGGCAGGTGACCGGGAAGGACTCCCCACAACGGATTAATCTGACGCTGACGGGTCAGTCGCTCTGCGCTCAACCCGCAGCCGATCAAACGGGATCGTTGTTTATCGGGTCTCACGATTTGGGTATCTTCGACCGGGGCGACGCAGTCTTCGGGTTGAGGTACTACGCCAAGACGGGTCCCGCCATCACCAGCGACGCATGGTCGAACACTGTGACTGATGACGACCTGCGTCTTGACATCGTGCCGCGTTTTGAGGAAGGCAACGTAACTGTGACGCTTCGGTTCGACGGAGTAGCGGTTGCAAATGCTCAGGTGGTCGCATCCGGCCCCGGTCTGGATGACTTCGAGGGCATGACCAACGGTCACGGCGAAGCGTCATTCGCAGTGGCCGACTCGGGGGTGTACTCGATCCGCGCTCGTCACATCGAGAATTCGCCAGGTGAGAGTGATGGCCGGAAGTACAATGAGGTTCGACATTACACGACGGTTGCCGTGTCGATTTCCGATGTGACCAGCGCGACTCAGGATACAGCCGTGATTGCTCGTACGCTTCCCGATCTGCCACAGCCGGTGACCAGCTTTGGCGGCGCGATTTGTGACGGAGCTTTGTACATCTATGGCGGACACACGGGGAGTGCTCACTCGTACTCCCAAGCCGAGCAAGGCCATCAACTGTGGCGTGTTAGACTTGACGGCGGAGAGTGGGAAGCAATCGCTGACGGGCCTCCTCTTCAAGGGTTGGCTCTCGTTACGCACAGTGGCAAGCTCTACCGCATTGGTGGCTTCACTGCGAAGAATGAAGAAGGCGAAGACCACGACTTGTGGTCACAGGACAGCGTTGCCAGCTTCGATCCGCAGACCGGTGAGTGGACAGATCTGCCTCCCCTGCCCGAGCCTCGGTCATCTCACGACGCGGCTGTCGTTGGCGACACGATCTATGTGGCCGGCGGCTGGACTCTCGCGGGGGATAATGACAACGTCTGGCAGGAGACGGGATGGGCCATGGATCTATCGCAGAACTCTCTCGAATGGAAGCCGCTGCCGAGCGTGCCGTTCAAACGGCGGGCGGTTGCCCTCGCTGCTCATCAGGACAAGCTGTACGTCATCGGCGGCATGCAGGAAGAAGGTGGCCCCACCACGAAGACGGCCATCTTCGATCCGACACAAGGAACCTGGAGTGACGGTCCCGACCTCGCACCCATCTCCGAGCAGAAGACTGCTGAAGCTGACGACAGCGACTCGAACCGTGGCCAAGGACGCATGCACGACGGCATCAACGGTTTTGGTGCCTCGGCCTTCGCAACGAACGGTCGCCTGTACGTCAGCACGATGAAAGGGACCCTCCAGCGTCTGAGCAAACACGGCCAATCGTGGGAGATCATCGCCTACACCCCGACCGACCGCTTCTTCCATCGATTACTGCCCGTGGATGAAAATCATCTGCTCGTCGTCGGCGGAGCCAACATGGAAACCGGCAAGTTCAAGGAAGTCGAGATCCTCGCTGTTGACTGAATAGAACTGACTCAGGCATACGATCGCCGTTCCCGCTACACTGAATCTACCACAACTGGGAGTATCCCATGAGAAAACGACAGACAGGCTTTACGCTGATTGAACTGATGGTCGTGATTGCCATCATTGCGATTCTGATTGCGTTGCTGCTTCCCGCTGTGCAACAGGCGCGAGAGGCGGCACGACGGACTCAGTGCAAGAACAATCTCAAACAGATCGGCTTGGCGATCCACAACTATCTGGATGCCTATCGCTTCCTCCCCCCCAGTGCGTGCATCGACCCGGACGTGACGGTCACCGGAAACAACGGCTCGTGGGGCGTGCATGGTCGCATTCTCCCTTACTTGGATCAGAATAACCTCTACCGCAATGTCGACCTTACGACCGCATGGGACTTTCAGGACGCCATCAACAATCTGAAGGTCCCCGGTTACGCCTGCCCGTCGGACCCGTTGAGCGACACGGTTCGCGATCCCGGGGGGGGCAAGTCGTTTTTGTATCCGACCAACTATGGCTTCAACTTCGGGACCTGGTTCGTCTACGACCCGGTGACCGGACGAGGAGGAGACGGAGCCTTCTATCCCAACGCGAGCCTTCGTCTCTCAGCGATGAGCGATGGAACGACGAACACGCTGCTCGTCTCCGAGGTCAAAGCGTGGCAACCCTATCGTCGCAACGCCGGGCCGCCGTCGACCGCTGTGCCGGACACGCTCGCTGAAGCCGAAGCCACCGTCGCCAGCGGGGCTGACTTCAAGAACACGGGACACACCGAATGGCCCGATGGCCGCGTCCATCATCACGGGATCACGACCGTGATGGTCCCCAATTCGGTCGTCGAGTGCGATGACGGGTCGGGAAACATCCTCGATTGCGACTACAACTCATGGCAGGAGGGCAAAAACGGCATCGCGGGTAAACCGAGTTACGCCATCATTACTTCGCGCAGCTACCACGCGGGCATGGTGCAGGTGGCGTTGTGCGACGGCTCGGCCCGATCCATCTCCGACAGCATCGATCGCAGCGTCTGGCGTGCACTGGGCACCCGCAACGGGGGCGAAGTCGTGGGCGAGTTTTAGGAACCTACTGGAGCGTCACAGCTAAGCATTCGGGTTAGGTGTCGGGGTCAGACCAATGGGATGGCCCTGACATTGTGCGTCCAAACACCGGGGCCATCCGCTTCGCTACGGACCCCGCCACCCTAAAATCAAGCTGTGACATTCCACTCCCCTACTCTTTCAGTGACTGTTTGCGTTGTTCGATAATCGTTTCGTGTGACTCCGGTGTCTTCGTGGGGTCGACGTAGCGAGACAGATCACGCAGGGCGATCACCTTGTAGTCGTTGAGCGACAGGTATTTCATGAAGGCGCGGAACTGGTCCTCGGGTGTATGCACCCAGGGGTGTTCGTTGTCGGGCACTCCGTGGAACTGGAGGATGGCGATGCGACCGTCTTTCGCCTGACTGACGGCTCGCAGGAAGTCGGCCATCGTCCAGTTGGGACGGGCGTCGCCTGCGGAGGGGAGCAGCAGCGGGTGATCCTTGCCCGGCTCGTAGGCAAAGCCTTTCCCTTCCTTGTACTCGAACTCAGGCGCACCGCCACGGCGGGCGAAGGTGATGCCCAGTCGTGAGAGCTCCGCGAAGCCATCCGGGTGAAACTGGTTCCCCGGATAAGCAAAGCTCGTCGTGCGGGGAATGCCGTGGGCCTCACATTGCTGATTGATCGCCTCCAACTGCTCCTCGACCTCGCTGTCGTTCTGCTCGCTGATGCCCTGATGATCGCGGGTGTGGTTGCCGATCTCGAAGCCGTCCTGATGCAGCTGGGCGATCTGCTCCCACGTCATGTACTCGTCCTTGTTCGTCTTGAAGTCGAACCCCTCGGTGATGAAAAAGGTCGCCCCAAACTCGTAGTCCAGCAGGATGGGTCGCACGACAGTGAAGTGAGATTTGACCGAGTCATCGAACGTCAGCACCACGAGTCGGTCCAGGATCGGCTCGAGAGCCAACGCAGGTCGAGCGATCAGCAGGACGAAAAGTGCAACAATCCAGCACCGCATGTCATTGATTCCTGTTCCAGTTCGATGAATTCGTGTGTTGAGCATCAACCATGATGGATCCGGAGAGTATAATCGCGTCCATGACTCCAAGACCATCAACACTGCTCGCGGGTATGATGCTCTTTGCCCTCGTTGGCAACGTGCGGGGCGATGAAAATGTCTCCTTTTCGCGGGACGTGTTGCCCATTCTGTCTGCGAAGTGCTTTGCCTGTCATGGGCCAGACGAGGAGACGCGCGAAGCGGACCTTCGGTTGGACGACCGGGATGCGGCTCTCGAATCCGGGGCCTTTTTGCCGGGAGATTCCGAACAGAGTGAACTGATCCGTCGCATCTTCGCTGAGGATGAGAGTGAGCGAATGCCGCCGAAGGAGGTCGACCCCCTCACAAGCGAGCAGCAGGACACTCTGCGTCGCTGGGTCGATGCGGGGGCCGTGTATTCGACGCACTGGGCCTTCGTTCCGCCTGAACGACCGCCGGTGCCGGAGACTATGTTCGCGGATCGTGTGGCCAATGAGATCGACAACTTTGTTTTCTCCAAGCTGGAGCAAGAAGGACTTGCCCCTTCGCCGGAGGCGGATCGCGACACGCTCATTCGCCGCGTGTCGCTCGACCTCACTGGTCTGCTGCCGACGCCCGAGGAGGCGGATGCGTTCGCCAACAGCACTGACCCAGCGGCTTACGAGCAATTGGTTGATCGTCTGCTCGACTCGAAGCAGTACGGTGAGCATTGGGCACGCTACTGGCTCGATCTGGCCCGTTACTCGGACACCAACGGCTACGAGAAGGATCGTCCCCGATCGATCTGGCCGTATCGCGACTGGGTCATTAGTGCCCTCAACGATGACATGCCGTTTGATCAGTTCACCATCGAGCAACTCGCAGGCGACATGCTGCCGAATGCGACGACGGACCAACTGGTTGCGACGGGCTTTCATCGCAACACGATGCTGAACGAAGAAGGGGGCATCGACCCGTTGGAGTATCGCTTCTATGCGATGGTCGATCGGGTCGCGACCACGGGCACCGTCTGGCTCGGACTGTCGACCGGGTGTGCCCAGTGTCACACACACAAGTACGACCCGATCTCACACACCGAGTACTACCGCCTGATGGCCCTGCTCAACAACGCAGACGAAGTCGACCAGAATGTCTCATCGGACGCTGTTGATCAGGAGCGGGCAGAACTTCTCGATCGGATCTCACAACTGGAAGCGGCACTGCCCTCGCACTTCCCACCCGATGAAGGAACCGAGCCGGAGGAGGAACGACGTCAACGTCACTACGTGGCCAAGTACAATGCATGGCTCACGTCGCAGAAGGAGAAGGCCGTAAGCTGGACGACGATCCGACCGAATGCACTCGACACAAATCTGCCCCGACTCGAATTGCTGGACGACGGCTCCATTTTGTCGAGTGGCGACATCACCAAGCGGGACGTGTTTACGCTCTCGTTCGATCTCGATGGCGCCCCGTCGCCGATCACTGCACTGCGACTGGAAGTGCTGCCGGACGATCGGTTGCCGGCTGGCGGACCGGGGCGAGCGTTCTACGAGGGCCGCAAGGGGGACTTTTTCCTGAGTGAACTCACTGCCAATGTGAACAGTCGGCCGATCGAGTTCACCGACCCGTCACACACGTACGGCAAGATCAGCATCGGCAGCGGCAGCGCGGACGCAGCGAACGTGATCGACGGAGAAGGCTCGACCGGCTGGTCAACCTCCGGACATGAGGGGCAAGCAAATCATCTGGTGCTCAACTTGAAGGAGCCTCTCTCAACGGCAGGCGAACTCCGAATCGAGATGGTGTTCGAGCGACACTTCGCTGCGAGTCTGGGACGGTTCCGTTTCACTGTCGCAAATGCCGAGAAGCCAGTTCAAGCCGCAGATGTCCCTGTCGATGTTGAATCCTTGTTGACCGCTTCACCCGATGATTGGACCAAAGAAGATCACACACGGCTCAGGACTTCGTTCAATCACATTGCCCCGGAACTGGCTGACGCACGGGCGGAGATCGACAAGCTCCGTGAGCAACTTCCGTCGCCTCCGGAGACGATGGTCATGAGCGAATGGCCTGCCGGGCATGTTCGCGAGACGTTTCGACATCACCGGGGTGAGTACCTGAGCCCGCGGGAGCCTGTCGAACCGGGTGTGCCTGCTGTGTTCAAGAACCGTAACGGCTCACAACCCCAAAACCGACTGGAGTTCGCACAGTGGCTCGTCAGTGACGATCACCCACTCACATCGCGAGTGACCGTCAACCGGGCGTGGCAGGCGTTCTTCGGCATCGGGCTGGTCGAGTCGAGTGGTGACTTCGGGACGCAGTCGGAGCCACCATCGCATCCCGACTTACTCGATTGGCTGGCTCGCGAGTTCGTCGAGGGCGGCTGGTCGCTCAAGCGACTGCATCGGCTGATCGTGATGAGTGCGACGTACCGTCAGAGTTCGCACGCCTCGCCGGACCTCATGGCTCGTGACCCGCGCAATCGGCTGCTGGACCGTGGACCACGCGTCCGGTTGCGAGCGGAGACAATCCGGGACGTGATGCTTCAGGCGAGTGGCCTGCTGTCACCGAAGATGTTCGGGCCCAGTGTCTATCCCCCGCAGCCGTCCAGCGTGACGGCTCTCGCCTACGGCAACACCGAATGGAACGTGTCAGAAGGCGAGGACCGTTACCGTCGGTCTCTGTACACGTTCAGCAAACGGACGGCTCCCTTCGCTGCCTATGCCACATTCGACGCACCGTCGGGGGAGACGTGCACCTCGCGTCGCGACCGCAGTAACACGCCGCTGCAGTCGCTGACGTTGCTCAACTCGGAAATGTACCTGGAGATGTCTCGTGCGCTTGCTGAGCTGTCGTATCGGCAACACGCCGTTTTGCCTCAAGACTGCCTGACGAACATCTTCCGCCGCGTCCTGACTCGTCCGCCGACTGAGGACGAGTTGAACGCTCTGCTCGACTATCAGCAGACACAACTTGCACGTCTCAACGAGGGGGAATTGAGTCCTGACGACATTAGTGGCCAGGAAAACACGTCAGCAGACCTCGCATCATGGATGATGGTGGCCCGTGTGGTCATGAATCTGGATGAGGCAATCACCAAACCATGAACAACAACTTTTTCAACATCATGCAGCGTCGGCACTTTCTCGCGGATTGCGGGGTCGGATTGGGGCGTTGTGCTCTGCTGTCGATGCTTGGTGCGGGGATGTCACGAACTGTCGCAGCTGATACATCGACATCTCAAGACGCCAGCGGACCTCACGTTGCCCCGTTCATGCCGCGAGCCAAACGGGTCATCTACCTGTTCATGGCGGGTGCTCCCAGTCAGTTGGAGTTGTTCGATCACAAGCCCAAGTTGACCGAACTGGAAGGAAAACCGATCCCTCCTTCGGTGATCGCGGGGCAACGATATGCGTTCATTCAGCCGGATGCGGCAGTGCTGGGACCACGATTCCGTTTTGCCAAACATGGCGAAAGCGGGGCCGAGTTGTCGGAGGTCCTGCCTCATCTGGCAACGGTCGCAGACGACATCGCGATCGCCCGTTCGGTTCACACGGATCTGTTCAATCATGCACCCGCTCAACTTTTCGTCAACACGGGCTTCGGCATCCCGGGACGACCCAGCATGGGTTCGTGGCTGAGTTACGGCTTGGGCAATGAGGCGGACGATCTGCCTGCATTCGTCGTCCTCAAAAGCGGCGGCAGTCTCAGCGGTGGAGCATCAATGTGGAGTGCGGGGTTTCTCCCGTCGTCGCATCAGGGGGTGCCGCTTCGTAGTCAGGGCGACCCGATCCTGCACATCTCGAACCCCAACGGCTACGACACACAGGCTCAACGGGACTCGCTCGATGTCATTCGCCAATTGAATGAGAAACGCCTCGACGTCGTGGGTGACCCGGAGATCGCCACACGCATCAACGCGTACGAGATGGCCTTCCGCATGCAGGCACGGGCGCCCGAACTGATGGACTTCAGCGACGAGACCCCCGAATCACTTGCGATGTACGGCGTCGATCCGAACGACGGCAACGCCGCCTTCGCGAACAACTGTCTGCTCGCCCGGCGATTGGCCGAGCGTGGGGTCAGATTCGTGCAGGTGTATCACGCCGGCTGGGATCATCACAGTAACGTCGAAGGAGGCGTGCGCGGCCAATGCCAGCAGACCGATCAGGCCTGTGCAGCCCTCATCAAGGACCTCAAACAACGCGGATTGCTGGAGGACACACTCGTGGTGTGGGGCGGTGAGTTCGGACGCACGCCGATGGTCGAAGCGAGTGCAGCCCTTGGACGTAGCATGGGCCGCGATCATCACCCGCAGGCGTTCACGATGTGGTTCGCAGGCGGAGGCATCCGCCCCGGAGTCACCGTCGGGTCAACAGACGAGTTGGGCTTCCACGTTGTCGAACAGCCGATCCATGTGCACGACGTGCAGGCGACCATCCTCAAGTGTCTGGGCATCGATCACGAGCAACTGACATTCTCTTTCCGTGGTCTCGACTTCCGCCTGACGGGTGTCGAGGAACATCACCCGGTCGAGGCACTCCTCGCGTGAATCGCTTATCACCAATCAACGACAATGTCGCGTCGCACGCCGCGCATGTCCATTTCGAACTCGATCTCTTCGACCGGCGGACGGGTCAGGAACCACTGGACGCCTCGTGATGCGACTGCGGGGATCGCCGGAATGATCACGTCGGACACGATGTCACGCAGCGGGTGCTGTGTGTAGGCATCGATCGTTGAGAGGCGGTCATTGTCGCCCAGACTCGTGAGACGCTCACACATGATCTCGACGACGCGGATCGCCTTGTCGCGCATCGCATCGGGCGACGTCTCACCGACCCGTACAATGAGCTCGCGTTTCAGCCCGCCATCTCGCAGTTCACCTCCACCGGCAATGACGAATGTCGACCAGGACAAGTCGCTCGGCACCGTGTAGGAGAACCCATGCAGCATCGTTTCGCCCGGTGGGTCAATCACCGGGGAGACATTGGTTCGGGCAACCGGATTGAGGCCATCGACGAGCATGTCCCACTCTTCCAGCAGGGCCCGATACTGTTGATTGAACTCCGAGAAACCATCCAGCGAATGCGGCTGCGGACAACGCAACTCGACGCCGCACAAAGCATGACATGTCCGATCATTTGACCGGAGATACTCACGAGCCGCCAACAGCCCCGCATGCCACGGTTGTGGACGACTCAACGTGACATGCACGATCTCGTATCCCGACTCAGCAGCGACACCACACGAATACGGATCGATCCCCGGCAGGAAACGATATCCGCCTTTGGGGTTGGTCATCAGGTCAGCGGGCATGGCAATGCGGTCTCATGTCAAGCAGGAACAAAACAACGTCGCCAAGAATACACCGCTACTGAGCTGGACAACAACCACCAGAACTCTCACAGTCAAAGGATCAACTCGATTCTGATGCACGACGAAACCTGTCACGAGTAAACATCACATCTATGCAACTGCTTTTGACGAACGATGACGGCATTGACGCTCCCGGACTGGCGGCTCTCGAGGAAGTGGCATCGAAGTACGGCTCGCCGGTTGTTGTCGCTCCGCAGGAAGAGCACTCGGGGGCGAGCCATCGGGTGACCGATCGGCAGGCTATCGGCGTGAAGACACTGAGTGACACGCGGCACGCAGTGGGAGGCACGCCTGTCGATTGTGCGCGGCTGGGACTGCTCCACCTGGCTCGCGAGACGACATGGGTCCTGTCGGGCATCAATGCCGGGGGCAATCTGGGAATCGACATCTATATGTCCGGCACCGTGGCAGCCGCGCGGGAGGCGGCCCTGCTCGGACTGCCTGCGATCGCGATCTCCCAGTTTCGTCGATCGTGGCTGGAGCCGCTGAATCTGGAGCGGATGAAGCAGTGGACCGGGCGAGTGCTCGACGAGTTGTTCCAACGCCCACTCGAACGGGGTGAAATCTGGAACGTCAACTTTCCCGATCCGGAAGACCCGAATCACGACCCCGAGATCGTGTTCTGCCCCGTCGGATCGGGACACTTCGGACTGTCCTGCAAAGAGACCAATGAGGGTTTCGTTTATCGCGGCAGATACTTCGACCGGCATCGTGAGCCGGGCGACGACGTGGACGTCTGCTTCTCAGGCAACATCGCCGTGAGCAAGATCTCGCACGGCTGATGGCATGAGTGAGTGAATCTCAGACGGGGATTGCTCGAATTGACCAGACTGCTCATAATACCGGCGCAGCCGAACCGTCAGAGTCGGTTCGCTCAGGAAGAGCGAGACGAGATCAACACCGCAACCCGAGGAAGGAGTTTCCATGCCGATCTTCAATGACAACGCTGAGTCCATCGGTCGCACCCCGCTGGTGCGGATCAACCGTCTGACTGAAGGCTTGGACGTCACACTGCTGGCCAAGATCGAGGGGCGCAATCCGGCGTACAGCGTGAAGTGCCGCATCGGGGCGGCCATGATCTGGGATGCAGAGAAGTCGGGCCAACTCAAGCCGGGAATGAAGGTCGTCGAGCCAACGAGCGGCAACACGGGCATCGCGTTGGCGTACGTGTGTGCAGCGAAGGGGTATCCACTCGCCCTGACGATGCCCGAGTCGATGTCGATCGAACGACGCATGATGCTCAAGTCGTTTGGAGCCGAACTCATTCTCACGCCCGCAGCCGAAGGCATGGGTGGGGCCATCAGCAAGGCAACCGAACTCTCGGAACAGCCGGAGTATTACATGCCCCAGCAGTTCAATAACCCGGCGAACCCAGCCATCCATCAGAAGACGACCGGCCCCGAAATCTGGGAGGACACCGACGGCAAGGTGGACATCCTGGTGGCGGGCGTCGGCACGGGGGGAACCATCACCGGCATCTCACGCTTCTGGGAGCAGGACAAGGGGACGCCGCTGCACTCGGTCGCCGTTGAGCCGGCCGGAAGTGCAGTCATCTCTGGCGGCGAGAAGGGGCCGCACAAGATCCAGGGGATCGGTGCCGGGTTTATTCCGGACAATCTCGATGTGTCGATCGTGGATGAGACCGTACAGGTCACAGACGATGAAGCATTCGAGATGGCGCGACGGGTCGCTCGTGAAGAGGGCATCACCTGCGGCATCAGTTGCGGAGCCAACATGGCCGCAGCGTTGAAGGTCGCTGCCAAACCTGAGAATGCAGGCAAGACGATCGTCGTCATCCTTCCGGACTCGGGCGAACGCTACCTTTCGACGCCCCTGTTCGATGCCGTGCGATAGATCATTCGCGGTGTGCTACTTAACCTGCGGTGAGTAGATTTTGAAGCTGTCGTTCTCGTAGACGGGCTCCGCGTCCATCGGGCCGAACCGGCTGACGATCATGTGCGTGATGCCCGTCTGGTCGTGCAGTTCGTCGAGGTCCGACTGCGAACACGATCCGTCAACAAACGCTTCGCGCGACCAGGCATTGAGCAATCGGAGCCGTCGCGCCCATTCCACGATGCCCCCTGCGTCCTGTGGGCAGTCCTTGTAGTGCACGTATTCCGCCCGATGGGAAAACCATTTGACGGCCCAGTCCTCATTGGCCGCGTACAAGAAGGCATCAGGAGGCGACTCGGTGCGGACCCACTCGCAGCAGGCGATCCAGTCCGCTTTCACGGTCGGCGACATGCGGCTGGGGTTTCGGTCCGGCGAGGGGAGGACCAGCGACAGAATGAGAGCCAGTGCACATCCGCCCCACGCGCACATCCGCTTGCGTGATAGGGGAACAGACGACGAAGCTGAGTCAAAGACGGCCGCCAGCACACTTACCGTCAACAGCACAGGGACAAACAGGTCGGCCAATCGAAACGGGTAGAACTTCAGCAACCAGATGCGAGTGGACGCCATTGGCATCGTTTGAATGGGACGTGGACCCCAGCCGACAAATACACCGACGATGGCAATGACTACGCTGGCGATCACGAAACCTGCGAACTCACTTCGATGCGACGAGCATCTGGCCCGCGACCACAAAACCGCCGCGAGGGTCAGCATTAGCACGTAGTAACGATACGATGCCAGTGGAAACTTCATCGGGTCGAGGTGATGGGCGAGCCGGGTGCCCACCTGCAACCGGTCCGCCTCAGCAGCCATGACAGGATCAGTTCCCACCAACATGCTGAGCGCGGGGATCAATCCGGGCAGTGAGGCGATCAGCATTGCGAATGCGCCCATCGCCAGTGACCGCCAGTCAGTCCGCGAAGTTGCTCGATCAAAGTTTACCTCGCCACCGAAGATGCGAATACCGATCGCGGTCATCACACCGGCGACGACGCACCACAACCCGACGATGGGATGAAAGCTGATCGCCAGTCCAATCGCGATGCCAGAGATTATCCAGCGTTGATCAAATACGAAGGCGAATCCCCCAAAGGCAAAGGCGTAAGCGAATACCTTGCTCTCGACACCGCCGACCAGCCATTCACCGGAGAAGTTCCCCAGCGAATGCAGCAACAGGAATATCCAGGCGGCAGTGAGTGCAGACCATCGGAATTCGAGCAACCGCGAGAACAGGAGTGTCCAGCCCCACGCAAGACATACGAGCCCGAGGACTCGACCGACCCAGGCGGTCTGCTCCAATGTCAGCCACTGCGTGAAAAGACCGATCGTCTGATAGAAGACCTGATGCGGGTTGGAGGACTCTAAAAACACGTCCCCCGCGCACCAATCGGGGTTCCAGTAATGCTTGGCCTTGCAGAGATAGTGCGGCTCATTGACCGAAGGGACCGGTCGCCTGACGGCTGACGAAAAAAGAAAGCTGAAAAACACCGCCGCCATAACGGGGGCCAGCGCCCATCCCGTCGCCCGAGGCGACTCCAACGAATCGCGATCTGACGTGCTCGTTGGCACGTGTGGAGAAGCGTCGCCCGACACGAACATCATCACTTACGATTGTTCACTTCTTGGCGACCTTTTTCTTCGCCGCCGGAGCTTTTGCCGATTTTTTCGCGGCGACTTTTGTCCCTGAGGACTTGGCAGTGGTCTTCTTCGCTGCGGCCTTGGAAGACTTGCCAGAGGCGGACTTCTTCCCGAAGGCTTTCTTTTTCGTACCTCCAGCCGACTTGCTGCCGGTCTTCTTCTTGTCGCCGAAGACTTTGTCCCAGTTGCTCCAGAACTCGGGCGTCGCACCTGTGCGGACGATGGGGCCGCTCATCGTAACTCACTCCTTCAAACGTTGACTCGAATAATTGACATAAATCAATTCTCATGTAATGGTCGTGCACCACCAAAGTCAAGCGTGCTCGGCCTTGTGTCCATGTGGATGATCCACTCAACTAGTGTCGTCCGCCATTCGCAGAATCTTCACCGCAGCAGTTTTTACGTCCCGTTACGGCCACTTTCCATTCAATGGATTTTCCCTACAACGATCCAGAATCCCGCTTTCACGCAGCCTGGCAGGCCGTGTCGATTGCGCGTCCTGTCTCCTATTCGCTGTTTACCTTTGGGGAATCCGATCTGCCGTACCATCTGGTCGTCGACGCAAAGTTACCTCGCGAGCCAGTGAGCCTGACGCAGGGAGAGATCAAGATCACCCGGCCAATGATCATCACGCCGGGGAATGCCCGTCCGGAGTTTCAGGGGTTCTTCGACGATCACGATTTTGACGATGTTGTGCAGTTCATGCTGCAACGGACGGCCGCGTTCTCGAATCTCAAGTTCAACAACCAACATGGACCGACACAGATCGTCAGCGACAGTGTCGAGGAAGTGGTCGCACGGCTCAATCAGCGACTCGATGCTGAGGAGGAAGATCGCGTGGCGATTCTCACGGCTCCGTACGGTCTGGGCGGCCTCGCTCTGCTGCGCTACGCAACCGAACGCGTGATGCGCTCCGCTCCGGACAACATTCAGGAACTCCGCGAACGCGGGTTCCTGCCGGAGATGTGAATACCCAATCATAAAAAAAGCCCACGGGTTGCGACCCGTGGGCTTTGTCAGTGTATCGACATCAGAATCGACCTCAGGCGGTGGCGAGGCGATCCTGCTTCTCCTTGCGGCGGCGTTCAACGACCTCTTCTTGGATATTGCGAGGCACTTGCTTGTACTTCGCGAACTCCATGCTGAAACCGCCTTTGCCCTGCGTCATGCTGCGGAGTTCGTTGGCGTAGTCGAACATACTCGCGAGCGGGACCTCTGCAACGATGTAGGCGGTGCCTTCGCGGTTCTCCGTGTTCACGATCATGCCTCGCTTGCTTGAGATGTGCCCCGTCACCGGTCCCTGAAATTCGTCCGGCACCTCGACATCGAGCAGCATGATCGGCTCGAGCAACGCGGGTGACGAATTCTTGAGGGCATCGCGCATTGCCTGCCAGCCGCATGTCTCAAACGCCTTTTCGGATGAATCGACGTCGTGATAGGAGCCATCCTCCAGCGAAACACCGACATGGACCACTTCGCACTCGCACAACGGTCCCTTGACAAGTGCCCGTTGGAAGCCCTTGTTGACCGGCTGAATGTATTGAGCCGGAATGCGACCCTGTGAGATATTGTCGATGAATTGATAGTCGGTGCTGATGGCATTGCCTTCTTCGTCGACAGCCCCCTCCTCAAGGACAAAGAGCTTTCCAACGACGTGGGCGTACTGTCCGGAACCGCCGGTTTGCTTCTTGTGCTTGTGATTGAACTCGACCGGCTTGGTCGGGCATTCTTTGTAGGCGACTTTGGGCTCACCGATAATTACTTCGCAGCGGTACTCGCGCTTGATGCGTTCGATGTAGACTTCAAGGTGGAGTTGCCCCATGCCGGCGATGATCGTCTCGCCGGTTTCTTCGTCCGTTGTGACATGGAAGGTGGGGTCTTCCCGACGGAAGCGTTCGAGAGCCTTTCCCAAACGGTCGGCGCCATCACGGGCGAGCGGTTCGACCGAGAGTCGGATGACTGGCTCGGGAACGAAAATGCTTTCCAGTGAGTATTCAAGATTGCCGCCGCAGAACGTGTCGCCGGACGCACAGTCTACGCCGACAACCGCAAGAATGTCTCCCGCCTTGGCAACATCGATATCTTCGCGGTCATTCGCGTGCATCTTGAGCAAACGACCGAAGCGGATCTTCTTCCCGGTACGCGTGCAGGTGTAGGACTCACCTTTCTCAATCTTGCCCTGATAGATACGGAAGTAGGTCAGTTGGCCGAATTGCTCGACAACCGTCTTGAAGGCCATCGCGACGAGTGGCTCATCCGCCGAATGTGAAAGCGGGGCACGCACAACCTCGCCCTCCGTCAACTCACCAGTGCGAGTCGCCGCTTCGGTCTGACGGACGTCGATCGCTTCGATCGCACGTTCTGCCGGTGACGGCAGATAACGCACGACAGCGTCAAGCAGAGGTTGCACGCCCTTGTTCTTGAAGGCGGTGCCGCACATGACCGGCACAATCTCGTGAGCCAGCGTCGCCTCGCGAATCAGCGTGTGCAGATCCTCGATGGGGAACTCCTCCTCTTCGAGAAGAGCTGTCATGAGATCATCGCTGTACATCGAGAGTGCTTCAAGCATCTCCATGCGAGCGTTTTCGGCGGCATCCTGGTATTCCGCGGGAATGTCGACCTGCGACACTTTTTCGCCCTGATCGCCGTCGAACGAGTACGCCTTCATGGTGAGCAAATCGATCATGCCGACGAAGTCTTCGCCTGCACCCATCGGGAGTTGTAGTGGCACGGGAGTCACATGCAGTTTGGTCTGCATCTGTTTACAGACGCTGACGAAGTTGGCACCGGTCCGGTCCATCTTGTTCACGAAGGCGATTCGCGGCACGTGATACCGCTTCATCTGACGATCGACCGTCAGTGATTGAGACTGCACACCGCCGACGGCACACAACACCAGCACGGCTCCATCCAGCACACGCAGACTTCGCTCGACCTCAACGGTGAAGTCAACGTGGCCGGGGGTGTCGATAACATTGATAATATGATTATCCCATTTCACCTGAGTCGCGGCGGAGGCGATCGTGATACCGCGCTCTTTCTCCAGATCCATGAAATCCATGGTCGCACCGTCACCGTCCCCTTTGACCTCGTTCACCTTGTGAATGCGGCCCGAGTAGTAGAGGATCCGCTCCGTCAGGGTCGTCTTGCCCGAATCGATGTGAGCGGAGATGCCGATGTTGCGAAGTTTCTCGAGTTTCATGGTTCTGGGTTAATGGAAAAGGTTTTGAGGGACCCGCAATCGAGTCCGATGTGTTAGCGGTCGTTCCGTATGTTGACCGCCTGATGATGGTCGGAGGTCTTGGTCTCGGGGAGAGCGTCCCCCCGGCGACGGGTGGTAAGCGAGTTTGGGGTATCAGCCGCATTGACAGCGACGAGAGGAGAGAAAGACCTATCGCCGCTGGTTCGGCATATCCTGGTCAGTCATACTTCAATCCTCATCGTCTTTCGCGCGAGTGAAGCTCGCTAAGCTGCGGAGATTGGAAAGCAAACAATCTGTTTGCACACCTTCCCTTGCAAACACCCAAAGATGCAGGGGATGATGATCTTATCGTCGGGTGACAGTTGAGGAAAGAGCGATTCTGCAAGATTCCTCGGGATTTAACGGTCAGGCAACCGGGCTGATAATCACCCGCATCCGGTCCACACCGAGTTCGGAAATGGGAAATGTACGATGACACGCCTGTTGATGCTATCAACGATCGCAGCCCTGTGGCCCATCACGATCAATGCCGATGACGAAATCGAGCGACCTAGGCTTGTCGTCGCAGCGGTGCAAATGAGGTCCAGCCGGGACCTTGCGTCAAATCTGAACATCCTCATGGAGCACCTGCGAGGCTGTGCCGCGCGGGGAGTAGAGGTGGCGGTGTTTCCTGAATGTGCCATCACGGGCTATTTCGACGACGTCGCAAGGGAGACGACGACTGATCAACTGCAATCCGCTGAACGACAGGTCGCCGACTGCTGCCGTGAGCTCGGTATCGCTGCGATCATCGGAACGCCCCACCGGGAGGAAGGGAAACTCTACAACTCGGCGATCGTGATCACCTCAGCAGGCGACATCCTGGAGCGTTACCACAAGGTCCAGTTGGCGGAGTCCTGGCCAGATCCGGGCGACCATCTTTCGGTCTTCGAACTCGACGGAGTCCCCTGTTCGATCATCATCTGCCATGACGAACGTTATCCGGAGTTGGTTCGCCTGCCGGTCCTCGCCGGGGCACGCGTCATCTTCTATCTGTCTCACGAATCGGGGCTGAAGGCCGAACACAAGATCGCCCCTTACCGGGCTCAGATACAGGCCCGGGCAGTCGAGAACGGTGTGTTCATCGTGCATGCGAACGCCCCCGCGAACGAGGACCTCAGCGGTTCGCACGGGCACAGCCGCATCATCGGACCGGACGGCAATCTCATCGGCCCGGAAGCGTCGATCTTCAGCGAGGATGTCCTGACCGCAACTCTCGACATCGCGGAGGCCGGTGCCGGCAATGCCCGTCGCAGTCTCTCGCGAGGAGTGCTCCAGGATTGGTGGCAGGAAGGCATCGATCGTGTACGTGTGATCCGCGAGCCCATCGAGAGGTCACCGGTCAGTTCGGAGTGACGCTCGACTTCGTCATTGACTCTCCTTCGCTGCCATTCGTCGCCGGCGTTGCGGGCGGCCCGTTGAGTTTACCGTTCGACTGAGTCGCAGCAATCGGAATCGCCTGTTCGAATGATCGCACATGCAGGTCTCTCTGCGGGAAGGCGATCTCGATGTTCGCCTCGCGGAAGGCATCGTCGATCGCCAGATTGAGATCGTGAGGGATCGTGCGGAAGTGTTGGATCGTCTGAACGAATACCCGCAGTTCAAAGTCAAGTGAACTTTCACCGAATGACCAGAAGATGACATTCGGTGCCGGGTCGGAAAGCACGTTGGGGTTCTCCTCCGCGACCTTGAGTAGCAGTTTGACCGCCAGTCGTGTGTCGGAACCGTAGGCGATGCCAACGCGGAGTACGACCCGCAACATGGCATCCGAAAGTGTCCAGTTCACAAGTTGCCCGGTCACGAATTCACGATTCGGCACGACGAGCTCCTTACGATCCCAGTCGATGATGGTCGTCGCACGGATACGAATCCGGGTCACCGTCCCGGTGATGTCACCCACGGTGACGGTGTCTCCCACGCGAATCGGACGTTCGGCAAACAGAATCAGACCGGAGACGAAATTCGCGAAGATCTCCTGCAATCCAAAACCAAGACCGACGGACACTGCTGCCACCAGCCATTGGACGCTGGTCCAGCCGATTCCAATGACTCGAAACGTGAGAACGGCTCCCAGCACCACAATCGCATAACGGCTGACACTGCTGATGGCATAGCGTGCTCCGGCATCAAGCGGGAGTCGACGCAAAAGAGTGAATTCCAGGAAGCCCGGAAGGTTGCGGCTGGCACTCAACGTAATCATGGCAACCACGATTGCAAGGAGCAAGTCGGCAACCGTGATCCATTCCGTCTCACCGAGTTTCGTCGAGATTCCACTCTCCCATAGCTGGAATCGGCTGAACACACGAAACGCGGGGAGCACGTCCTGCCAAATCCACCACACGCCCGCGAGCGTCACGCCGATGAACATCAGCTGTAATAGATGCCGCAGCTGAGCATTGCTCTCAGCGAGTTTCTTGGTCATCTCCCGAAGAATGGTCGCCATCGTCTCCGCATCGGCGCTGGCGTCCTCCATCTCGGACTGTGCCTCACGCCGCTCTCTCGCCTGATCGATCGCGAGACGACGATAAGTCATCAACTGCCATCGCCGGAGCAGCGAATCGAGAATCAGCATCGAAAACACGAGCCAGATCGTCTGCACGAATCGCCACGTGAGTTGCCGAGCCGTGTAGTGGTATCCGGTCGCGGCCATCACGACGAACAGCAACGGCAACGCGACGCCCAGGATGTACCACGCATAACGCATCCACGAGAGACCGAAGCCCGTCTGACTGGCAATTGCCTCCTCCATGACCGGTCCACGCGGTCTCAGCACACGGTGCATCACGAAGGCGGCAAACAAGAGTGAAATGATCAACGCGAACCGACCGATCGAATCACGAAGCACTTCCTCGAAGGACCGCTCCCCAAGCAGAACCAACATCGAAAGCGGCACAATGATCGGCACCACCCACCGCACGGACCGTCGCAGGATCGTGACCGACCGATCCGGCCAATCAAAGTGGGCTTCTGCCAGACCAAGCGGTCGAAAGACCTGTCGCAGTAGTTCGAGGGTGAACCAGAACAAAGCGATACGCTGAAGCACGGCTCCCAGAACGCCTGAGTCCGAGGCGGCTCCCGCAGAGAGTTCGAGACGCCAGCCGATGAATGCACAAAACGCAGGCCAGATCGCACTGAGCAACAGCGAACAGATTGCTGCGACGATCGTTGGCTGAATGGTCGTGGTCATCCGTTTGGACGCCAGTTCCCCGGCTCCTCGCAACACGCGGCGAATTCGCCACCGAAAACCCATCAGCAATAGAAACAGCAACGACGCCAGCAGGTAGATGATCGGCTGCTGAAACAGATCATTCCGAAGAGCCGGAACGGCAGCCAACACACTCTGCAAGAGCTGTTGAACGGACTCCCCAAGCGCGTAAACATCGGACGCGTCAACGGGATGAGTGCTTCGCACCCACAGGATATGTTCCGCGATGTACTCGGCCTGTTTCTCTGTCTCGATCTTTTGCACGTCTTCAGCAGCTTCGAGGCTGATCAGTTCGGTGAGATAGCTGTCCTGATCCCGAATGACGCCTTGAAGCAGAGTCTCCCGCAGCGAGTAGAGACTGCGAAGGTCTCGCTCGATTTGCTGCTGCGTGCTTTCATCCAAATCGGATGCCCGCGTCTCGATGACCTCGTCGATCAGCGTTTCGACTTCGAGGGCATCCTTCTGACGGCTTTGGTAGTCAAGCTTCTTGAGATGGGCATTGGTGATTTCCTGCTCGCGCGTCTGCTTCCCGGCCGCCAACGCAACCAGATTCGGCAAATTTCGTCGATGCTCCCGCAGCATCCGGCCGACGTCGTTCGTAAACCCGGCTCGATCGGCCCGGCTGGTCAGTTGCTTGAACTCCGATTCCAGCTGACGCGTCTGCAGTTCCAGCTGACGTTTCTCCTCCGACGCCTCGCGGATTCGCCCGGCCAGTTCCTGTCGAGTCTTCATCACCTCTTCGGCGAGTGTGACGAGTTCCTGCGCCTCCTGCGTGATCGCGACATCGACACTCCCCACCATCTGCCGCGATTTTTCGAGGTTGGCAACCGCTTCGTTGCCTCGCTGCTCGTTGACGTACTCCTGCCATTTGGCGACTGACTTGGTGAACTGTGTCAGTTGGCGAGCAGCGAGATCACGTCGAGCCGTCATCAGCTTAGCGGTCGCGTCATAGGCAGGCAGTTCATGCTCCAGCAGAGCGATTTGCTTTTCGAGTGATTCACGCCTCGCCTTCTGGAGCGCTCGGGTCGCTTCGGTGATCAGCGGAGCCTCGTCTTCGGGACGAGGAGCATCGATGGCTGCGACCGTTTCCGTCAGCTTCTGACGAGTCTCTGCGATCAACTTCGGCACTTCAGTGCGCCGCGCTGCGCGTCGGGCCAACTCTGCTTCCTTCTCTTGCAGATCCTGAGCTGCTTGAGCTCGTGCCGCTTCCTTTTTTGTCAACTCGGCCTGCAGATCGACCAACTCCTTATTGGGATCGGGTGGAACTTCTCTCGGTGCCGGGGACTCCAGATCTTGAACGACCGAATCAAGTTCGGACTTTGCTGTATTGGCAGCCTGCTTGAGAGCCTCCAGCTTGGCGCCCGCAGTCTGGGCGGACTCCAACTCAGCGATCGCCAGCGTGTAGAGTTCGACCAGCTTGTCACGGACCGCCGCATCCGTCGTCTGGTCCGCCTGAACCCGTTCGAGCTGGGCCTTCAGATCATCAAGCGGGTTGGTCGCAATTGCCGGTTGTTGTGACGGCCGCTCGGGCCCTTCAGGCACCACTTCGGCATCCGGCGTCAGCGTCACCGGCGGCTGTGCCCAAACGATCGGCGCCATCAAGGCAACGACCATACAGAACGCGATGGGAACGAATGCCTCCCGACTGCGTGTTCTCAAAAAACGACTCATGAACAGATCATAAGGAACATCGTCCGTTCCCGAATAGACCGTTCCGATTCCCGATGCTTTTCACACGCGCCGTCAGAACAGTCCGAACAGCCGGCGTTTGCAGGAGTTCTTGCGCTTCAGGTCAAGCAACTCGCTCGTCCCCACCTTCTCCAGTCGCGAGCAAAGCTCCTCGGTCCCCTTGCCGAGCTTCAATTCCAATTCCTCAGCATACAGCGGAAACAACGCATAGAAATGGATCGACTTGTCAGGAGAAATCTCCAGCTCGTTGAATGCTTCGTCATTCAGTATCGGCGAAAGCAGCAGCACGCTCGAGAACCCTGCCGAATGCACATACGGCTGAGCAGGGTCGCCGTTCGGAATCGTGTGACCAAAACCGAGCCATGTGTCGTACTCATGAGGCAGTCGGGCCAGACTCTTCAGCAACCAGATCGGCCAGTAATTCGTCTCGTCCTTGAGGTCCTCCTCCTCCATCGGCCAATCTGCGGGCAGACAGATCATCAACTCTGCAAACCGCAGATGCTCCGCTTCGTCCGGCACATTCATCGGAGCATCACTCATGCCCGACGTCACGAGCGTGATCCAAGGACGCTCCTCCGTCGGCTTCACGACATGAATGTCGATATGCACAAGGTCCGACACCAACTCGTGCCAGACCGAATCGATCGGACCGAGGTGCTCCTCAATGTGATTGCTGATCGCTTCGATGTTGTCGGAATCGCCGATCGCCAGTTCGAACGGCACCGTCCGGGGACGATGCCGATAGACGACCGATCCGCCTTCCGTCGTTTCCTCGCTCTCAGCCGTCGGCACAACGACCTTCACGCCGCACTTCGGACACTTCCCCTTGCGACCTGCATTCTCATCCCGAACCCGAATCTGATGTCCACACTCCGGACAATCGAATCTGATCGACATGCATCCGCCCTTCTCGGCTGATCACACCGCGTCCAAGGCCTGTTTCAGATCGGCGATGATGTCGTTCTTGCACTCGGTGCCGATCGAGAGGCGGACAAAGTCGGGAGTCACGCCCGTCGACTGCTGCTCTTCGAGTGTGAGTTGCTGATGCGTCGTGCTCGACGGATGGATGATGAGCGACTTGCTGTCACCAACGTTGGCCAGGTGCGAGAACAGCTTGACGTTGTTGATCAGTTTGATGCCGTTCGCCTGCTGCTCTTCGGGACTGCCGCCGGCGATGCCAAAGCCCATGATGGCTCCTTGCCCGTTCGGCATGTACTTCTGCCCCAGAGCATGCGACGGATGCGACTCTAGGCCGGTGTAGTTCACCCAGGAGACCTTCTCATGTCCCTCAAGGAACTTGGCGACCGCGAGCGCGTTCTCGCAGTGACGTTCCATTCGTAGGTGAAGAGTCTCCAGTCCCTGCAGGAACAGGAACGCATTGAACGGACTCATCGCGGGGCCGAGATCGCGCAGGAGTTGGGTCCGAATCTTGAGAATGTAGGCAATGTTCATCGGACCGAACGTCTCGTAGAACTTCATGCCGTGATAGGACGGGTCCGGCTCGGTCAGTTCGGGGAACTTGCCATTGTCCCAAGGGAAGCCCCCTTTCTCGACAATGATGCCGCCGATTGAAGTGCCGTGCCCGCCGATGAACTTCGTCGTTGAGTGAATCACGATGTCGGCACCGTGCTCGAACGG
>JAGQPX010000286.1 GCA_020426505.1 Planctomycetaceae bacterium
ACACCAAAGTGCCCGTGGCACTAACGGACAGGTTTTCAAAGCGTGGGTCGAGCAGCATCTGGTCCGCGAGTTGACCGCAGGCGACATCGTGGTGATGGACAACTTGTCGAGCCATAAGGTGAGTGGTGTTGTCGATGCCATCGCAGCGGTCGGTGCGAGCGTCCGCTACCTGCCACCGTACTCGCCCGATCTGAATCCGATCTGAATCCGATCGAGCTGGCGTTCAGCAAGGTCAAAAAGCTGCTCCGCGACGGTGCCGAACGCACGACGGACAAGCTGTGGACTCTGTGCGGCCAAGTGCTCGATCTGTTCCCCGAATCCGAATGCCGCAACTCCCTGAGCCACTGCGGCTACCGCTACACTTAAACCGGCGTCGCACTAGGTCTTTCGGTCATTCTTTCAACATTACTCTGTTTGTCGGGCTTTTCACACGCTGCCGATCCGGCTCACTTTCATCATGTGCGGTTGAATGTCACCGACGTTGCACGGTCGTTGGCGTACTTCGAGAAGGTGTTCGGAGCGGTCCCAGTCAAGTTTCGCGGCGGAGTCGATGGGCTGTTCACAGAGCGATCGTTCATTCTGTTCAACCAGGTCGATGGGCCGCCGAATCCGCAGCTGAACACAGGCATCTGGCACATTGGCTGGGGTGGAGTCGATGTGAAGAGTGAGGATGCGTGGTGGAAGAAGCAGGGTTCGACATTCACACGCCGCTTACTTCGTTGCCGGGTGATGACAATTATTACTTCTACGTCTCCGGGCCGGACCGGGAATTGATCGATATCAACACGATGGGGCATCATCGCTTCGCCCACGTGCATCTGTTCGCGGACGACGTCAACGAGACGACCGACTGGTACGCCAATCACCTCGGCCTCACGCCGCTCAGCAAATCCGTCCCCGACCCGATGGGCGACATGACGACCTTTCAGTCCATCTGGATGAACATTATCCCTTGCGACAACGTGACGATCATCGTCTTCGAGAAGCCGGACCTCGACCCGCCCCCCTTCTGGTGGCCCGATCCGCCACTCAAAGAACTCCACCCGACGGGTGACCGCCCGATCGCCCACCTCGCGTTCTCGTACACCGACCTCGACGCCGCCTTCTCCCGCATGAAAGACGCCGGTGCAACGATCATCCACCCGATCAGAAGCGACGAGAGCCTGAAGCTACGCAGCTTCTACTTCGAAGGCCCGAATCGGGTACAAATCGAAATCGTCGAGGCAAGACCGATCCCCGAGGGGCTGTGGGAGTGAGGAGAACCAAATTCAAGCCTCTGGTCAGGTGGGCACGCTCCTTGCTGAGGCACATGTGCACAAAATGAGCCATCGTCGATCAGCTCAGGCAGAGACTCATCACTCGCCTTCGCCGTATCGTTTGATCGAAAACTTGCCGGACTTTGAGTCGAGGTCGAAGTCCCAGCCTCGTAATTGCAGGACGCCCATCGCGAGCATCATGAGCGAGAACAGCCCCATGCCCCGAGCATCGCCGAGTGATACGGAATCCCCACGGGGTAACCGGAGTTGCACGTGATCCAGCAGCGACCCGGAATCCGGCCCGGAGATTCAGCTGTTCTTCTCGCGGAGGATTCGAGCGGCGGCGACTTCGTTTTTGAGCTTGGCATAAACTTCGTCGATATCGACTTTGGCAGCCGAACCAGGTGCAAAACCGCATTCGGGGTTGAGCGTGATTCGCTCAGGGGCGACATGTTCGAGGGCCTGCTCGACACGGTTCACAATGGTGTCGACGGAATCTACCACGCCAGGGAGTGTACTCACGCAACCCAACCCGATCTCGACAGTCTCCGGCAATTCTCGGAGGACAGCCATTTCGCCTGAGCCGGGTGTCGTAAACTCCATCGTGATATGTCCGACTTCGAGTCGACGAAGTTGCGACATGATGGGATCGAAGCTGCCTTGATGATGAGCTTCGCCGCGTGCCCGCGCTCCCGCACGACGGCACAGATGGACAGCAAGACGAACATCGGTGAAATCCGCGACGACCTGATTGTCCATGTCGACTGCAAAGTCGGCCGCCTGGTCCGGATTCTCGTAACCCGCTCGGACGGCCGGGTCAACAAACAGGCAGAGATGTGGATCGTCGACTTGAATGATTGATACCCCCTCGTTGCGCAGCAGCTCGATCTCATGTCGCAGGATGGGGACGCAGTCGCGGACGAATTCCTCGCGGGTCGGGTACGCCTTGGACGACAACTCGGCATCCCACATTCGCTCGCCGAGTAACGCAGGAGCCGGTAAAGTGGCTTTGATCTGTCGATCGGTCAATTGCTTCAGGAAGGAAACCTCTTGCGCGATAAATCCTGGGTACTTGGGGGAGAGTCGATCCACGACGATCGTCCACGGACGGCCGTCCGCCGGATTCACGCTCAATTCGAACCCGTGTGCCAACTCGGCGATCACGCCTATGTACGACTTTCGCCACCACTCCCCATCGGAGATGACATCGAGGCCGGCCGCCTCCTGCATCGCGACGACCGATCGAATGGCTGCGCCCATCAACCTTCGGAATTCATCAGGTGAGTACGGACTGTCGTCGGCGATGAGGTCTTTGACGTAATCCGGGCGAGGAATCGAACCGATGACTGACGTCGGGAAAAGAATGTTCCGAGTCATTGCAATTTCCATTCTGTAGCCTTGACGCCTTGACCTTTGGATTATTTGAACAAGTGCTTTTCGATCCAGTGCTGACGGGCGTATTCGAAGTCCTGTTGTGTATCGACTTCAATGTATCCGCCGGGTGTATCGACATGCGCCATTCGTCGTCCTGATTCAATCATGTCCTGAAACAGGTGAATCATGTACGCCTTCTCGAAGACCTTCGCTTCCCGGTAGGGCAATCCAGAATACTCCAGTCGTCGCTGATGATAGTCATCTCTCAGCGTTGAGGCTCCTTCGGCTGAGAACCCGGCGAGTCCGATAAACTCCCCGTAGGCTTCAGTCTCAGGGATGTTTCTGTGAATGCAAGTGACGGCGCCGTTTTGCACGGTGACCTTCTCAGCATCGTCACTCGGATGCTCTGTTCGTTGTTCGTACCGCGTCAACCAGTCCGTATCGACGCCCAGGACAATATCTTCGTTGCTCCGCAGAATGCTCTCCACAACCGCCGGCGTGAAAAGGACGTCCGAGTAACAACACAGGAATGGTTCATCCATCAAGTCCTCGGAGCACATCAACGACGCCAGGATATTGTTGATTGGCCACTCGCTGTTGTGACGGAAGACAAATTCCGGATTCGACTCCTGAACCGATTCGATTTGATAACCCCCGATGAACACGATGTCTTGGATTCCATTCTGGCGAAACGCGTCGATGGCCCAGTCCAACAGACGTTTTCCTGAAACCTCTGCGAAACACTTGGGAGTGTTGGCCGTCGTGGGCATCAAGCGACTCCCACGTCCTGCCCCAATGATGATTGCTTTCATTCTGTGTGCGATTCAATGTTGTGTTCATTCTCGACAGATCGTTGCCATCGCGCGACTCATCCGGGATCATCACGTTCTGTCGCAATGATCCCTGGCGTTCCAGAGCAAACCTGCTACTGAAGAATGAGCAACACGACCGGAAGAATCAACACAGTCACGCGACTGCGGTTCCCTGGCATGTGCCGCATCGCGGATGCCTTTGCCACGAATTGCCGGAATTCAATCCGTCTGGGAAGTGCATTTCTCCCGAGAAGCATGGGCTCATGAGCAAACGCTGGGTTTGCTCGCAGGCGTCAACAATCAGTTTTCCCTCTCGAATACCCGCTGTCTCAGGTTGCCGATTGTTGAAATCTCATTGCTCGGCAAGGATTCATGCTAGTGTAGTGTCTCGCTTTTGGG
>JAGQPX010000054.1 GCA_020426505.1 Planctomycetaceae bacterium
TTCCACAAACTGGGCATCACCACTAAATGAGTCGCCGTGGGCCCTGTCCTGACGCCCATTGACCGAAGGGGTGATGGGCAATAAACTTCGGGCGGATGGTCTATTCAGGGGATTCTGCGCGCCGGTGGCAAGATTGTGCCGACGGCAGCGAATAACTGAGTTCTTTCGACCGTCTTTCGACACATACTCATCACGTCGCGTGAGATCAGCAAGCGAAACAGTCACATGGAATTTCTGGACAGGATTGGCGATTTCTTCAACTCGATCACCAGCGTGGTCGAAGCAATCGTCCGAAAACTCTTCGGGTCGGCCAACGAGCGTGAGATTCATCGGATCGGATTCGTTCGCGACAAAAGCGGCGACTCGATTCGCCCCGGCTCGGCCCTCGAACGCATCGCTCAGCTCGAACCCGAGTTGGAGAAGCTTTCCGAGGGGGAGTTGAAGGGGACCGCTGACCGGCTGCGGGCCAAACTGGCGGATGGGCAAACGCTTGATGACCTGCTCCCCGAGGCTTTTGCTTCCGTTCGCGAGGCAGGGAAACGCTTTCTGCAGATGCGGCATTACGACGTGCAGATGGTCGGCGGATACATCCTTCACTCCGGCAAGATCGCTGAGATGACCACGGGTGAAGGAAAGACGCTCGTCTCTACGCTTCCCGCTTTCCTAAATGGTGTTGCTGGTCACGTGCATGTCGTGACGGTCAACGACTACCTCGCTCAGCGCGACATGGAATGGATGGCCCCTGTCCATATGGGGCTCGGCCTCACCATCAACGCCATTCAGGCCGGCATGGACTTCAAGCAGAAGGTGCAGGCGTACGGCTGCGACATCACGTACGGAACGAACAACGAGTTCGGCTTCGACTATCTCCGCGACAACATGTCCCCCGTCAAGGAGCGGCAGGTGCAGGGACCGCTCGATTACGCCATCGTCGACGAAATCGACAACATCCTGATCGATGAAGCGCGGACGCCGTTGATCATCTCCGGTAAGGCCCATGACGATATCACGAAGTACCCCAAGGCCGATCGCATCGCGCGGCAACTCAAGAAGGACGTCGACTTCGAGGTTAAGGAGAAGGAGCACACATGTCACCTGACTGACGAGGGGATTCGTCGGGCTGAGGAGTTGGCGGGGGTCGAGAGCTTCTACACAGCCGGCAATATGGAGTGGCCGCACCTCATCGACAACGCGCTGAAGGCACATCACCTCTACAAGCTCGATGTGACGTACGTCGTCGAGAACGGCGAAGTGGTGATCGTCGACGAGCACACGGGCCGCAAGATGCACGGACGTCAATGGAGCGACGGACTTCATCAAGCTGTCGAAGCCAAAGAAGGCGTGACCATCAAGGAGACGACGCAAACGCTCGCAACGATCACCCTGCAAAACTTCTTCAAGCTCTACGGCAAGCTGTGCGGAATGACGGGAACCGCCATGACCGAGGCCAACGAGTTCATGAAGATCTACGGTCTCGACGTTGTCGCTGTTCCCACGAACCGGCCGATGCAGCGGATCAACCATCCGGACGTCATCTACCGCAGCGAAAAGGAGAAGTGGGATGCGGTGATCAACGAGATCCGCGAGGTTCACGAAACGGGTCGGCCGATCCTCGTGGGCACAGTCTCCATCGAGAAATCGGAACTCGTCTCGAACAAACTCGGCAAGTACGGCATCGACCACAAAACGCTGAACGCGAAGTTTCACGAGCGTGAAGCAGAGTTCGTCGCCCAAGCCGGTCGAGTCGGAGCAGTGACCATCGCCACCAATATGGCCGGTCGCGGCACCGACATCATCCTCGGCGGCAACCCGGAACACATGGCTTGGGAAGAACTCAAACTCAAGAAGGGATACGAAAGTCGCCTTGAAGTCCCTAAAGCCGAGTGGGAGTCCGCATCGAATGAGATCGCCGAGCGAGAAGGGATGAAAGCCGAAGGACGCAAAGTTGCCGAGCTCGGCGGCCTGCACGTCGTCGGCACCGAACGTCATGACGCACGTCGCATCGACCTCCAGCTCCGCGGCCGCTCCGGCCGCCAAGGCGACCCCGGCTCAAGCCGCTTTTTCCTCTCCCTCGATGACGACCTGATGCGGATCTTCGCAGGCGACTGGGTCCGCACGATTCTCACCAAGCTCGGCATGGAAGAGGGCGAGGCTATCGAGAGCGGCATGGTCTCCAAACAGATCGAAAAGGCACAGAAACGTGTCGAGGAGCGGCACTTTGAGTCTCGCAAGAATCTCCTCGAATACGACGAAGTGATGGATTTTCAGCGCAAGGAAGTCTACACGTACCGGCAGCGCATCCTCGACGGTGCCAATTGTCGAGAGCTCGTTCTCGAAATGATTGACCGACAGGTTGATAAGTGGACAGATCATTTCCTGTCCAACCGTTACCGTTGGGAAACGTGTGCTACATGGGCGTCACAGGCCTTGGGGATTGAGGTGCAATGGGATCATCTTCGCGATATGAAGAAAGATCAGATGGTCGTCTACCTGACAGATGAAGCACATCAGCAGGCGGAAGACCTCATTCAGGAACAACTTGACGAAAACCTGCCGGAAGATGTCGATCAGCGAGACTGGAACTGGCAGGCGTTGGCCCAATGGGCGAACCGTCACTTCGGCATCAATACGAACGATCGGGAACTCAAGAAACTGGGTACTGAGGGAGTGCCGGAGGGAGACCTCGACCGGGCGGCCCTTTTTAACTATCTGAATGGTCGCGCGAAAGAGGCTGTTACCCGGACAGATTTCTCGGAACTCGATACCCTTCTCGCGGACGACTTCAACCGCCGCACTCTTTGTGGATGGCTGAAGCATCAGTACAACCTCGACTTCAATCCGGACGAACTTGCTAGCTTTGACGACACGACTCGTCCCAAGGAATTGATCCGCGAGAAACTCCGCGAGGAGTATCGCGAACAGGAGATCAAGTTTCCTGTGTCGGTTGGCATGACGCGGTTCCTTGGTGGCGGAGGTCAGACGGATCGGGAGGGTCTACTGCGTTGGGCGAACGGTCGCTTTCAGAGCAGCCTGACGACGGATGATTTCAAGGAGAAGGAGCGACCGGAAATCGAGAGCCTGCTGACTGAGCGAAGTCGTTCGTTTTTCCCACCAGCGGAAGTCATCAACAAACTCGAAAACCAGTTTGCGCCGCACGATCATGGAGTCGGAGACACAAACGGACATGCCGGTGAAAATGGATCCGTCGATATCCCAGGACTCGTCGACTTTGCTTACCGGGAGTTTCACGTTGAGATCAAGGCGGATGCCTTGGCGGACCTCAATTCAGAAGACGCCTATCGCGAAGTGTTGCTGCGGTACGATGCTCGCTATCGTCCGGAACTCGGCCATGCGGAGCGGGCCGTGTTATTGGATGTGCTCGACCATGCGTGGAAAGAGCACCTCTATTATATGGACCATCTCCGTCAGGGGATCGGACTTGTCGGATATGCCCAAAAGGATCCGAAAGTTGAGTACAAACGCGAGGGCATGAAGGCCTTTGACGCGATGTGGGATCGCATCGGTGAGCAGGTGACCGGAGCCATCTTCCGCCTTGAGAAAGAGTCACCCCAATTCGTTGGGTCACTCTGGCAGATCACCGGGACCGTCCACGCAGAGGCCGCTCCCGCGTCTGAAGCATATGCGGGCGACGTCCAGTCGCAAGGGCAGCCGCAGGGGGGCGAAGTGCAAACCGTAGATCCGATCCGTAATCGCGAGGAGAAAGTCGGCCGCAACGACCCGTGTCCCTGTGGGAGTGGCAAGAAGTACAAGAAGTGCCACGGTGCGAATGCGTAATTGCCTGCAGGATTACACTTCGGTGATGCGGCCTCGGCAGATGGACTTTCGTCCGGGAAAACCGATCTGGGGGCATCCTTACGGGTATGGTACTCTCCGAGTCCGTCAGCCATTCAGGAGGCAGGGAAGCCGTGTTGGGTTGGGTTCTGAATCTTGTATACGTCCTGTTGATCGCAGCCGTTTCCCCGCTGCTCATCTGGCGATCGGTGCGGCAGGGTAAGTATAGACAGGGTTGGAGTGAGAAGCTCTGGGGCCGACTGCCTGAGCGCACATGCGGGTCTGGCTCACAATACCGGAGACCGTTGATCTGGTTGCACGCGGTCAGCGTGGGCGAAGTACTGCAACTGCGGACCATCGTCGCCCGGTTGAAGCAGCAGCGACCCGACTGCGATCTGCTCATCACGACGACCACATCGACCGGTCATGGGGTTGCGAAAGAGCAGTTTCCGGATTGCACAGTCGCCTACTTCCCGCTCGATTTCACCTGGGCTGTGCGGGCAGCCGTTAAACGAGTACAGCCGGCACTCGTCGTCTTGGTCGAACTCGAACTGTGGCCCAACTTTATCCGGCAGGCGCATCAGTCCGGAGTGTCAATTGTGTTGATCAACGGCCGCATGAGTCAGAGCAGTTTTCGTGGCTATTGTCGGATTCGTCCGTTGATGCGAAGCCTGTTGGGGCGTTTCGAACATCTCGCTGTGCAAACCGAAGAGTATGCATCTCGGCTCATTGAACTGGGGGCATCTCCGGATCGCGTGACGGTCACCGGTTCCGTCAAGTTCGATGGCGTGAACACCAATCGACACACTGCGGAGTCAGACGCATTGCGTTGTGCTCTGGGTATCTCGCCGGACGAGCGTGTGTTCATCGCCGGCAGCACACATGAACCGGAGGAGCAGGTCGCGCTGCGGACGTACTCCGTGTTACGCCGCGAATTTGCCGACCTCAGACTTGTCCTCGTCCCCCGACATGCAGAGCGATTCGACGAAGTCGCAAAACTTGTACTGGACCACGGTTTCCCCCTGACGCGGCGATCAACGTCTATCGATAGTTTTCAGTCCGGCCCCATGCATGACCAACCGGACGCACTGGTCGCACTGCTTGATACGCTCGGTGAGCTTTCAACCTGCTGGGCTCTTGCAGACGTCGCGTTTGTCGGCGGGAGTCTGACATCACGCGGGGGACAGAACATGATCGAGCCGGCCGGTTACGGGGCCGCGGTCATTGTCGGGCCGAATACTCATAACTTCCGTGATGTCGTCGAGGGGCTGCAGTTCCATGACGGGATCTGCGTCATTCCACAGGCCGGTGATCTGACGCCTACCGTCCGTGAGCGGCTGCAAAATCCTGCCGAGGCTCATCGACAGGGCGTCGCGGCTCAAGCCTTTGTGATGAGTCAGCAGGGAGCGACGGAGCGGACGATGGATCTTCTCATTCGGCTGTTGCCGTCACCCATTCAAACGCCCCAACGGCGAGCGGCATGACCGACCATATCGATCGGAGAGACGTTCGGTGCAATCAAGGCGCGTCGGTCACTCGGCGGACGATGAGGTTCTGGTCATGCCGGCGGCGATTGAGCTGCACACTGATGCCCAGATCCTCGAAGTACCAGACCTCCGAAATCTGACCAGCCGAGGCGAAGCGAATTCGTGACGACGGTGCACTTCCCAGGGAGGCGCGAACCTGCTCGCCCGTCATCCCCTTCTGTGGCCGACCTTCGCGAATGGCTTCGGCAATTTCGTCGTCCTCCGTCATCGGAGTCTCGCCGGGCTTGGTCCATTTCCCCTGGTTCAAATTGTAACCATGGTCGACGAGCCAGTCGGATGCGGTGCTGAGTTGCGGATTCTCGGCGTAGGCGAGTTGGAACATCTTCCCGGCCCCCCTCTCATCCTTGAGCAGATTGAGATATTCCTCGCCCAGTTCCATGAGGCCGCGCGCTCCGTCCGCCTTGGCCTGTTGCTCGCGTGACTTGAGCCAGCGTCGTTTGACGTTCGTCGATCGCTCGGGGTTGTTCCGTTGTTCGTGCCGATCAGCAAGATCGAGCATCTGTTGACGTGTCAGCTGACCGATGCGGCTGTCCAGATACGCAAGTTCCTTTTGGCGATACTCCTCAGCGAGGCTGGCGAGTTCGGGCAGATCATTCTCAATTCGTGTGGCGATCGCGTAACCGTTGCGTCCGTCCTCGGCGGCGTCATGTTCGATGCCGGAACGCACAACCTGCGTGTAAAAAACACGTTCCAATCGTCTGCGGGTTTCGTCATCGGCAACACGGTAGACCGCCACGGGAGCCTGTTCGTAATCCTGCCTCAGCGAATCGAGGTTGTCGGCGATGGCCGTCTCGCTTCCGGGAAAGTCGCGGGCAATGTGTAACATCATTGCCGAGAAGTCGGGGGTATCCTGTTCAAGGGCCGCTGCATACTCGGCCCGATTGGCTTCATGGAGATACTGCAGCCGCAGACGATCTTCGAGGCCGAATTGTTTCACCTGTGTTGCGAGTTCGCGGAGGCCTATTGAGTCGTTCCCATCAAGAGTCTCGGATGCCCGCGTCAATCCTGTGCGGTAGAGGTCCCCGGCCGCCTGTTTGAGTTCATCGTCGGAATAGAACTCGCCCCGTTGCTGTGCCCAACTCGCGAGTTCGTAGTAGGATTCGGGGTTGCTGGTATCCATCACCAGACGATCGTGAGCCAGTCGCTCCATGTCGGACTGTCGGGGCTTCAGGTCGCGAATGAGAAACACGAACTTGCCATTCTCCTTTGCCAGTTGCCCTGCAATTTCGACGTTCGTCGAATCTCCGCGGAATCGAATCAGTTCCGTGCTCGACTGAAAACGAACATCACAACCGGCAAAGCGAACCTCCTTCTTGCTGAAGACCGTGAACCGCCCCTCGACCCGAAGGGGACGCCCCACCAATTGGGGCCAGCGATCACGAGCAGCAACAAAGTCCTGGATCGACGAGACATTTCTGTCTTGATCCGCAGCCGAAGCCGGGCGAACAAGCATGGCGGCGAGAATCAACAGGACCACATGGCACGCATCGGCCGGAGTGATCGCGGGTCTCGTAAAAGGTTCGTGCCGAGTCATTGCGTGACCCCCAGGAACCGCGATTGTTCTTCGAGCTGTTGCGTCGCTTCGACCTCGGCCTTCTGATCATTCTCAAAGAATCCCAGGAGCTTGAGGTTGTCGATGCTGCTCCAGATGAAGCAGGAGTCGCCGGCGAGAGCGACATCCCATACTTCACGATCCTCATCGAACGCACACTCGGAGAGCGTCGCCGCGAACCATGCAACTTGTGATTCGCTGCTGAACCCCAGACCTGTCGCATTGGCATTCACCACGGAAAGCTTCACGGCGTGCTCCGCCTCTCCAACGACAAGCGGCATTTCCACGACCAGTGAACTGGATCGCTCGTCTTCGGCGGCCGTCCGCACACGCGCCTGCATGACGAGCCACGTTCCCTGATACTTGCCATTGAATGTCTGCTCCCATGTCTCATCGTCCTGGTTCTCGCGAATGATCTCTGCCTCTTCCAGGATCTCAAACAGGGATGAAGAGGCCAGACGGGCGATCGCTGTTGTCTCATGAGCCATTTGCCTTGCCAATTGCCCGCGAGCGTCCGTCGAATTCAATTGATCGGCGGCGGCGGCGGCGTTGACGAAGTGTTCGTTGGCGAGCGTGATATCGTCGGCCTTGATCGCATCTTCGCCAGCGGTAAATTCGACGCGCAACGTCTCACGAGCTGCATCGAGTTGGCGTGAATGAATGGCCCAAACTCCCGTCGCGATCAGCAGCATCACGACGGTGGCGATCACGATCCGGAACGGCGTGAACAGCGAACGAATCCAGCTGAGAATCCCATGATAGGTGCGGCTGATTCGTGACGTGACGGCATTCGTCGCGCCGCCCACTCCCTGACGAATGCCGCTTCCGATCGCCTCGACATATCGGGTGGTACCTCCGCCGCCCTGACTCGATGGCTTCGTCCCGCGCGAAGGCGAAGCGAATCCGTCGTCGTCATTGGATCGCCGTTTTTTCTTAGACTTCGATGGTTTGAGATCGGGGTAAACGCTGCGGGGCAGAACGAACAGTGCCGTGCCACACGTCTGACAAATGATCCGCTGTGGTCCGGATTTCCGCTGTCCCTGATGAAGCTGACCGCACTCGCAGTTGAGTTGGAACGGCTGCGGCACGTCGTCGGACTCGCGGGAGCGAGCCCCCGATACTTTGGCCAGCCATTTCACCATGAGGAATTACTGTTCGGGACAAACGAGCAGAAATGCGGCCTCGTGGCCGACGGTCTCACACTGTGATTATCCGTGCGAAATCGGCTTGGTCAATGGGGCGGCCTTGCAGATCGTCGCGAGCGGGAAAATCGGAATCATCGTCATGGCCGCCCCCCGAAAGCACGTTCGACGGATCATCAACGAACGATTGTCCCACGTTGACTCACACTTATGCCACATGAACCGGTTACTTCGCGATCAAAGGGGGACCCCTCTCCCGCGAGCAGGCTATGGGGCGATGAAAACTGGGTCGGACAGACGGTTTGGCTGCGATCGCATTTTGACCGCCTCAATTCTGTGAGCTATATGCAAGTGTCAGATGTTGTTTTTCGACAACATCGCATCGGGCCATTGGCGCATTTCCCCTTCCGGACGCCCGTCGAGACGACACGATCCCCTCATGGGACAGGAGCCTTTCATGATTGACCTGCACTCACAAGTCGGCGTGCCCACCATGATGCCGACGACGATCGAGCGACTCTGGCTCGTTCCCGCCCGCGAGACGGCCGAACTGACCTCGCTGGCGCTTCCGCAAGGTCGGACGGAGATCGGGTCATCGCCGGCGTGCGAAGTCTGCCTGTCGATTTCCGGTGTCGACGCACAGCACTGCACAATCAACGTCGAAGGGACCCGCGCCGTCGTCACGGCCCATTCCCGGATGACGTGGATCAATGACGGACCGATCACGGAGAGCTGGTTCAAACCGGGGCAGCGACTCGCCATCGGTCCACTTGAGTTTCTACTCGAACTGCGGACAGAACAGGTGATAACGCCGTTGCCTCAGTCACGCATGCCGGAAACTTTTGCGACATCAGCGTCATCCATTGAAAACCGGATTGCCGATGCGCTCTCGACATTGCAGAAAGGCGTCGATGCTCTGCAATCGAATGCTTCACTTCAGGCCTCACCGGCACCGATTCCATCTCCTGAGGCACGAGACACGTCCCTGGATCGTGAAGCGGCTCGAGTCGCCCGTTCGGTTCGCGACCTCGAACGTCGCCGCGAGATCATCGCTGAACTTGAGGAAGCCCTCAATGCACAGGTGACGGGCGAACTGCAGTCGATCCGTGAACAGTCAGTTGCCCCGACGTGGGACGATGCTGACCTGACGCAATTTGAAGAGGAACTCTCACTCGAACGGGACGCCCTTCAGCAGGAGAAAGAGACCATCTCCCAGCGGAAGGCCGAGCTGGAGCAACGTTTCACCCGCCTCCAGGAACAGGAGCAGGAACTCTCGATTCGACGGTCCGAGCTGGAACAATTGGCAGCCGGGATCGAAGAACAGCGGCGGGACCAATATCAGCGTGAACAGTTGTTGCAGTCGCGAATCGAGGAAATCAATACTAACGAGGCCGACCTCATTGAGCGTGAGGCCGAGTCGCGAAATCGGCACTCCGATCTTGAGAGTCAGATCTCGGCGCTGGAAACCCGAGCGGCTGAGCTGGAAGCCGAACGCGACGCATGGATCAGCAGCCGGGAAGACGTCGACGATTCGCTGAACGAACTTCATGATTCAATCAGCAAGCGTGAGCAGGAGCTGGAGCAGCTCTTCGCCGAGTTTGAAGCGGAGCAGTCGAAGTTTCAGGAATCGGAGGCAGCACTCGCGGAGCGTCAACAGGAATTGACGGAACAACTCGCACGACTCGATGAGCGTGACGAGGAGTGTCGTCAGCGAGACATCGAACTTGAAGGCCGAGCACGATTGCTGGGTGATCACACTCAGACGTTGCAACAATGGAAATCCGAACTGGAAGCAACGGCCGCCACTCAAGAGGGAATGGAACAGCTTTCTCAGGAGGAGCTTGTCGAACTGGATCAACGTCGAGCGGAACTCGACGCTGCGGAGTCTGCGCTCGATGAGGAACGTCGTGATCTCGCAGCGAGTCTCGACCAGTTGGAGTCAGATCGGTCAGAATTGCAGGCGGATGGTGAGCAACTCGCTGCCGACCGTCAGGGAATCGAAGTCGCCCGCAAGGAACTTGCCGCGCAGCAGGAGTCATTCGAACAGGAGCGTCAGGCACTCAGTATCCAGCAAGACGAGTTGCAGGCTCTGCGGGAGTCAACCGAGCTGCAGGCAACCGAACTCGAATCGCGGACTGAGGAGATTGCGTCGCTCCAGGAGAAACTGGAGCGGGACCGCGAGCAGTTGACGATCCAGCGACAGGAACTTGACGCCGCTCAGGAATCACTCGCCACGGAGCGGGAGACGCTTGAGCAGGAACGTGCTGAGCTGATCGCAGAACGGGAGGAATTCGAGTCGAAGCTGCAATGCAATCAGGACGCGACCGCCGTCCTTCAAGCTGAGGAACAGCGTCTCACCGATCAACTGAAGGAATTGGAGCACGATCGGGCACAGCTCACCTTAGAGCGAGAGGAACTTGACGCGACTCGGACCTCGTTGGACGGGTTGCGTGAAACGCTCGAACAGGACCGCACGTCGCTGCTCGCGAGTCAACAGGAATTGGAGCAAAAGGTCGGTCAGGTCGAACCACAACTCTCAGAACTGCAGGCTGAGCAGGAGAAGCTGAACGACGCGACTCGCCAGATCGAGCAACGTTCACAAGAACTCAACGCCCGTGAGGAACGTCTGCACGACCTCGAACAGCAGCTCAACGAGCGTCAAGCCGAACTTGAGGAGCAGGAAACTGTCGCCACGACGAACGACGCCACTGTCGACGGTGAGTCGCTTGACGCCGAGCATCAGGCCATCGAGGAACTGAGGAGGGCACTCAATGAAGAGAAGGCCGAGCTCGACGAAGAGCGGGAAACATTCAATCAGCAGAAGGAGCAACTCGCAGCCGATCAGGACGAGGTTGCAACGGCTCGTGAGGAGATTCAGCGACAAATCGCAGTACTCGAATCGGCACGGGACGAGTTGATCGCCGAGCGTGACCGCCTCGAAGGCGACATCGCAGAGTTTGAACAGAAACGAGGCACGACGGATGACGATGATCACGCGTCGACACCGAAACTTGAAGAGGAGGAATCGGACATCGATCCATTGCTCGAATCCGGTGCCTCGACCGTCGAAGGTGACGTTGTCGACGAGGTGGATTTGATCGAAAATTCGATTGTTGATGAATACGATGTGTTCGACACGGGCGATGCCGAAGCCGATGAGGCATCTGCTGAGGAAGTCGTTGACGAAGAGCCGGCTTCGGTTCCTGAAGACGGGGCTGGTGCCGCGCTCCGTTCACAACTCGCAGAGCTTTTTGGGATGACCGATTCTGACGCGCCACCCGCTAATACGGCGAGCACCCATGAAAGCGAAATGTCGTCTGAATCGACCGAGTCATCTGCCGAACTCGAAGAGTATGACTTCGAGCAAGCCGTTGGATCGATGGAGGAGGACACATTGCCTCAGTCGGTCGACGATGTTCCGGAAACGGTCGCTGATTCGACGAGTGATTCCTCCATCGAGATTGACGAGGACGATCCCAATTCGATCTCTGCCTACATGCAAAGGCTCCTCGCTCGTAATGGTCAGGGACCTGAACCGTCCGCCTTTCCACGCCCCGAGCCGAAACCCAAACCGAAACCATCGCAGGCCCCCAAGGCCATCAATATCCAACAAGGCCCCCCGGTTGAGTCGAACGTTCACACGGCGACAATGCCGAGTGAGGATTCGGAATCACCTTCTAAGACGCGAAAACTGCTTGATGCCGACGCGGAGCGTGCGAACATCGATTCCCTCCGGGAACTGGCAAATTTTTCGGCTCGCTCGGCCGTGGCGGTGCATAACTCTGCGTCCCTGAAGAATCGGTTCGTCATCAAGGGAATCGTCACGGGGGCCTTGTTTGTTGCGACAATCGTGTTACTGACCGCACACCTCTGGGTGGGAGTTTCGTACGTGCACTGGGGATTCATCGCGGCTGCGGCGACCTGTGCCAGTGCGTTCGAGTTTCTCAAGTCCTTCTCACAACTCGAAGCCAACAAGGTCTATCAGCAGAAGCAGGAGGAAGAAGCGCCTAATGACCCACTGTTGAACTTCATGGAGAAACTCGCAGGCATCGCCAGAGGCCTGTCCTTTACACAAGACAAACCAGCGCAGAGCGAATCCGACGAGTTCAATGAAAATGAAGAGGTGCTCCCGGAAGAGACGTCGACCGAATTCGTCACCGGGACGAGCGACTCAGACGAGTCCAGCGAAACAACGGACCAGCTGCCATACGATGGGCATGGCGCCGACGACGCTCGCTTGGCAGTCGATGCGGAAGCGGTGGCCGAAGAGCTTCGAGGTCACGCCAAGAACCGAACTGAAGCGGACTACGAATTCGTGCCAACGTCAATCGACGGGTTGTTGGGTGAAGACTGAAAGGCTTCTCGCGGTAACGCGGGGACTCAGACGATCTTGAGGATCGGCTCAGCCCCTTCAACGCCAACGAGCTTCTGATCAAGACCGCCCGAGAAGTACGTCAGACCGTTGGGGTCGAGGCCCATCTGATGCAGCACGGTTGCATGCAGGTGCTTGACGTGCAGTCGGTCTTCAACGGCTTTCGAGCCGATCTCGTCTGTCTGTCCGACGCTCACGCCCCCTTTGATGCCCCCGCCGGCCATCCAACTGGTGAAGCCGTACGAATTGTGATCGCGCCCGGTTCCCTTCGCGTACTCAGCAGTCGGCTGGCGTCCGAACTCTCCGCTCCAGACGATGATCGTCTTGCCCAATAACCCGCGCTGTTTGAGGTCTTCGAGCAACCCCGCGATCGGCTTGTCAGTTTCGGCCGCGTGCAGATTGTGATTGAGTTCCATGTCGGTATGGGCATCCCAATTGGCATCGTTGTGATGTCCGCCCGAGTAGATCTGCACGAATCGCACGCCTCGCTCGACGAGTCGACGTGCGAGTAGGCACTGACGTCCGAAGTGAGCCGACTTCTCGTCGTTGAGGCCATACATCTCGTGCGTTGCCTGTGTCTCCTGTGAAATGTCGACCGCCTCCGGGGCGTGCTGCTGCATGTTGAAGGCAAGCTCGTAACTGGAGATGCGTGCCGCCAGATCGGAGTTGAAGCCGCGTGTCTCATGGTGTTCCTCGTTGTAAGTTCGCAGCGTGTTGAGCAACTCCCGCTGTGCCTTGAGCGAAAGTCCCTCGGGCGGATTGAGGTCGAGGATCGGGTCCCCCTGCGATCGCATCAGCGTCGCCTGATACGATGCGGGCATGAAGCCTGCACTCCAGTTCGTGGGACCGGAGATCGGCCCGCCACGCGGATCGAGCATCACGCAGAACCCCGGGAGGTTTTCGTTCTCGGTGCCGAGTCCGTAGTTCACCCACGAACCCAGGCACGGGCTACCGCTGAGGATGCGGCCTGAGTTCATCATCAGCATGGCCGACCCGTGAATCGGACTGTCAGCCGTCATCGAATGTAGAAAGGCAATATCATCGACCCGCTGGGCCAGATGCGGAAACAGATCGCTGACGTGCTTTCCGCATTCGCCGTACTGCTTGAACTTCCAGCGCGGCTCGATCAGTCGCCCCTGATTCTTGTGCCCGCCACGACCGAATGTTTTGACTTCGATTGTCTGGTTATCCCGACCGTACATCTCGGGTTTGTAGTCGAACGTGTCGACATGGCTGGGCCCGCCATACATGAACAGGAAGATGCAAGCGGTCGCATCCGCCTCGTAGTGCGGTTGCTTCGGCGCCAAGGGGTTCACAAACGGCGTCTTGTCATCGGCTGCGACTGTCTGCGTCGAGAGAAATCCGTCCGCGCCAAGCATGGCCGTCAGCGCGGCTCCGCCAAATCCACAGCCGCTTTCCCACAGAAACTCACGTCGCGTGTGCCCACAGAAGTTTTGCCGCTGACCGCTCATCAGTTGAACCTCACGAAACAGAGAATCTCCCTCGCCCTTCATCATAGCGACCCGCAGAACGATCGTCAGCCGGAGTTCTGTCTGCCCGTGATAAATGTACGTCCACGAGTGGCCCTTTGACTGGGCAGATGAGATTGCGACCGAGCGGTTGCGGCATCGCACAACAGTCGCTCTACTTGGGAGTGTGATAAGTTGACACGACTCGTTCGCTAATCCGACTCGATTTCTCTCTGGAACGGAGTATTTCCCGTCATGGTTAAAACCGCATCCACGATGTTGCCGCTCGGCAGTCAGGCCCCCGAATTCTCCCTGCCTAACGTTGACGGCAGCACGGTCTCGCTTTCGGATTACGCTGACAAGCCGGGCCTGCTCGTGATGTTCATTTGCAATCATTGCCCATTCGTGATCCACCTGCGTAAGGAGTTGGCGAAGTTTGCGACCGAGTATCAGGAGAAGGGACTCGCGGTCGTGGCGATCAGTTCCAACGATGTCGAGAACTATCCGCAGGACGGGCCGGACAAAATGAAGCAGGAAGCCGAGACGCACGGATACACGTTCCCGTACCTCTTCGATGACTCACAGGACGTCGCCAAGGCATACCACGCGGCCTGCACGCCCGATTTCTTCCTGTTCGACAAAGACCGAAGATTGGTCTATCGCGGACAGTTTGACGACAGCCGTCCGGAGAGTGGCATCCCCGTCACCGGTGCCGACTTGCGAGCCGCATGTGACTCAGTGCTCGCGGGCGAGTCTGTCCCCGCCGACCAGAAGCCCAGCATCGGCTGCAACATCAAGTGGAAGTCCGGCAGCGAACCAAGCTACTTCACAGGTCAAGCGACGGCATGACTCATGATCGGTGATTCGGGACAATGTCCCAAGCCGACGGTCGTGAGTCAGTTTGATCTTGGGTGTCGCGGCAATAGCCGGATCGCCAGGTTCAAGAAACGCATGAAAACATGCTCACCCGTCTACCGGCGTGAGAGCATGTCACCCACAACATGAGATTCCCTTTCTAAACTGACCCACCACCAAGCCGACGGCTTGATCGTCGAACGGATGCGAACCGGTTCGTTGACGTTGCGACTCATGGATAAAGCCGCATGCGGGTCCAGACGTTGGCGGTTCGTTCGTAGACTTCGCGGTCATGGAGCCGGGCGTTGCGGCTGTGCCAAAATTCGATGCGGTCGGGGATGATGCGATAGCCTCGCCAGAAGTCGGGGCGAGGGATGTCGTCGCCTGGGAACTTCGCATCGAACTCGGCGACTCGGGCTTCGAGCGTTTCGCGTCTGTCGAGTGGTTGCGACTGATCCGATGCCCAGGCACCGATGCGGCTGTCACGGGGGCGTGAGTTCCAGTAGGCGTCAGTCTCTTCGTCGCTCACCATCTCGACGGCGCCTTCGATGCGGATCTGCTTCAGCAACGGTTCCCAGTGGAAGCAGACGGCGGCGATCGTGTTCGCGGCGAGTTCCTGTCCCTTGCGGCTGCCGACGTTGGTGAAGAAATTGATGCCCCGCTCGTCAAAGCCGCGCATCAGGACCATGCGGACGGACGGCCTGCCGTCGACTCCTACGGTCGCCAACGCCATGACCGTGGGGTCCTTGAGGTCCAGTTGCTTCGCCTCGGCGATCACCGCAGCAAACCGGTCGATTGCTTCCAGATACATCGGGTCGTCTGTCATCTTCAACCGTTCAGTTCGTGCTCAAGGCATTCTCGAAGTTGCGGGTACTGGAATTGATAGCCGGTCTCTACCAGCTTCTTCGGGACGACGTGTGCGCTGGCGAGCAGCAGGTCGTCTGCCATTTGACCGAGGGCCGCTTTCGCCAGGAAAGACGGCATCGGAATGACGGCCGGACGATGCAGGACGCCACCCAACACTTTTGTGAATTCCGCGTTCGTCATCGCATGAGGGGAGACGGCATTCACCGGACCGGAAAGTTCTTCGCAATTCAAGGCGTGCAGCAGTGCCCCAACGACGTCATCGAGTGAGATCCAACTCCAGTATTGCTTGCCCGAACCGACCTTGCCGCCGACTCCCATCTTGAACGGCATCAGCATTTTTCCCAACGCTCCGCCTTGCGTGCTGATCACGACGCCGATCCGCAGGTTGACCACGCGGATGCCGGCGTCGGCGGCCGGTTTGGTCGCTGCCTCCCATTCCAGGCAGACGTCCGGCAGGAACCCATGCCCGGGTGGACTCGTCTCGTCGAGGATCGTGTCACCCCGATCGCCGTAGTAGCCGATCGCCGATGCACAGACGAGCACGTCCGGCTTGCGGTGGAGTGCTGCGAGGTCGCGACTCAGCCGTTCGGTGCCCTGCACGCGGCTGTTGCGGATGCGGCGTTTTCGTTCTTCCGTCCAGCGACCGCCGGCGATGTTCTCTCCGGCGAGATGAATCACGCCCGACACCCCTTCGAGACGCGTGGGATTCACCAGCCCCTCATCGACATTCCATTGTGCCTCATTGACCGTCGACTTGGGTGTGCCTCGAACGAGCTTGATGACCGGTCGCCCCTGTGCCGTCAGTCGTTTGACGACTTCCGCCCCGATCATGCCAGAGGCGCCGGTCACTGCGACTTGCCGAGGTCTCTCCTGTTGAGAGGTTTCGCTGGCGTCGATGGTGTGTGTGTCCGTTTGATTGAAGTCTGCCATGTTCATCTTCCCGGAGTGGAACGAATGCACCCTATGGGGATCATTGCGTATCGACCCACATTTTCAAGACGGGAAACCGGGACGACGGCAGGAAGAGACAAAGGCCAAACGGTCACCCGCATGGGCATTTGACGTCGAACGTCAGTTCGAGGGACTCATTCGAGCGTTGTCACCGGCTCACATTCGGCCGAGCGAGATGCGACGGCCTTGGGGATTGTTCGATCCTGGGGTGTATTCCAGGACTGATAGAGGCCGACGGGAAAGCGGAGGATGCGGGAAGGGCCGACACCGAGGAGAGAGGTCAGCGTGGGCAAGGGAACTTCGGTCGCCGGTTCGCGGACTCGCAGTACGAGCAGAGAGGCCAACAGACGCATCACAAGGCTCGAAGCAAACAGCGTCGCGTAAGCTATCGCTGGATCGCCGCTTCGAAGTTGCATGACCGAGAGTGCGCCGCCGGCTGCGATTGACGTCAGACCACCGATCAAACCGGCGATGGCCGTCCCCGCAGCAATGTACATGGTGCGATTGGCGGCAGGTGAGTTCTTCAACATGAAACCGTTGTTCGCGATGGCGACGCCCGCATTCAGCACGGCATCGACCATGAACACCGGGATCAGAATGATCATCACGGTCGTCGGGTCCGAAGGGACGAGCAGCAGGCCAATCATGTTAATCGGCTTCAGCCAGATGCACACGATGAGCACCGCACGGTTGCCGTACGTCTCCGCCAGATGCCCCAATTGACGGGAGAAGATCGCGCCACCGACCCATGAACACGTCCACAACAGGAGTACCTGCCCGATTGACAGCCCGACGATGTCCAGCAGATACAGGCTGATGAACGGGGCGCCGAGCATCGCAGCAAAGTGCCAGAAGGAAGTGAAACGAATGAAGGAGCGGAAGTCCCGACTGCGGAACGGACCGCGCAGCAGTTCCCAGACGTTGGGAACGACGTGGGGCGTTACGGGTGGCTCATCGACCCGGAAGAACAGGCAGATGTCGATCACCCCGAGAATGGCTCCCAGCCCGACGAGCAAGGGTAATGCCGTGCGGATCGAGAGATCGGTCCCCAACAGCACCCACACACTGATTAGCATTGACGCCGCCGCTGTCCACTGCATCCAGAGGTGGCGGACTCCCCAGTAGCGGTTGAGGCCGACATGTGGCAGATAGTCACCCATCCACGACAGCCAGAGGGGCGTGGTGAAATGGATTAACCCCTGATTTGCCGCGTTCACGAGCAGAAACGTCCAGACCCAGACAACATCCGGCACCTCAGGTAGGAGCCAAGGCCCGGCAGCAATGGGCAGGACGATCAATCGCTGGGCGAGGGTCAACCAGAACCAGGTTCGTCGCCGATACGTCAGTCGGTTGGCGACGATCGCGGCCAGAAACTGCATGAACAGCATCCCGGTTGGCAGCGCCCCGAAGATGCCGATGTGCAGCCCGTTTCCGCCCAGTTCGCGGAGGAACTCGATGGACGCGGCGGACGTCGTGAGCTGCGTATAGGCCATCCCCAGACAACCGGCAACGATGATCACACGTTGAGCGACGGGGAGGGACCACACGGGAGGGACTCAATCCGCAAATGGAGGGAACGTCGACTGTCAGACAATGTCCCCTTCATTCAGGTTCAATGTCCGAGGTCGAAATCTCCCAAAACCTCAGACCGCTGGCAAGCTCAACCAGGCATGCACGTCTTCCAACTTATCGGATTCAGGAAAAAAGTTGCCATTGAAACAGCGTTGACCTTGAATGTCTCGGCAGACAGGATGGGCATTCACCGACGTTACCCCGCTTGAGATGGAACCGATGAATTCAAAAGAACCGCGAACAATGCGTGCAATGGGACTGCGAACCATCTGCCTGTCGCTGATCTTTCTGTCCCCGCTGACGAGCCAGTCGGGTGAAGGTCGAGTGCGATCGGAGACGCGTGTGCTGTTTCTTGGTGACAGTATCACGGCAGCGGCTCAGTACGTGAACGACATCGAAACGGCGGTGTTGCTACAGGCAAACAGGGAGCCGGTCCCACGGATCATCAGTTTGGGGCTGGGGAGTGAGACGGCGTCTGGACTTTCGGAGAAGTCGCATCCGTTTCCACGACCGACCGTCCACGAGCGGCTCGATCGTGTGCTCGCGACGGTGCAGCCGGATGTGGTCGTCGCCTGTTATGGCATGAACGACGGTATCTATCAGCCGTACTCAAAGGAGCGGATTGCGGCTTATCAGGAAGGAGTCCTGCTGCTGATCACGAAAGCTCATATGGCAGGTGCTCGTGTGATCCTGTTGACCCCGCCGCCGTACGCGGGCAAGACATCCGATGCCGGGGAGTCCCCTGAAGCGGTGGAGTACGACTACCGGGTCCCCTTTCCAGCCTATGATGCCGTGCTGGCGAAGTATGCTGAGTGGATCATGACTCTGGATGAAATGGACGGCGTGGAAACGATCGACATCCGCACGCCCATGCTCGTTGCGATCGCTGAATCGTACGGCGAAGACCCGATTCACCCCAACCCCCACGGACACCGCGTGATGGCCACAGCGGTCCTCGCCGAATGGAACGAGATCATTCCGAAGCACGCAGCAGTCGATCTCAAGACGCTCACGAAGTCCAAGCAGTGGGACGAACTACATCGACTCGTCACTCGACGGCGAAACGTCTACGACCGCAAGCTGCTCTGGGAGATCGGTCACAAACGACCGGGCGATGCTCCCAAGGGAACACTCGACGAAGCGGCGACCGAGGCCGCACGAATCGGTGGACAGATCGAGAAGTTGCTCAAAGCGTCCCGCGACTAACGGGACTCTCAAACTTCGTCGACGCAACGACGCTGAGACTTAGGAGAAGTAACCACGCCGGCAGGTCAAGACCAGAATGGGCACAATTTGAAGCGGCATTGACAGCCGGTTGGGGTCGGTCGTACAAACCGTCGGCATTGAACCACGCCCGGCCTCCGTTTCCGGTCGGGACGACCCGGAAGACAACACAAATCGCGGCCACGGACCCGGCTGCTCAAGGAGCGAATGGATGCGCGCCTCTCTCACACTCACGACTCTGGTGATGACAACTGTGATCGCGGGCTGCGGCAGCCAGGATGCCGATGTGCCCACGACCGACAATGGTTCGGCCCAGCCAGCCAAGCAGACGGCTGCTCTCTCGAATTCCAATCTATTGCAGACGGCTCAGCAGCATCTGCAGAAGCGGGAATTCAAACAGGCAACCGATGTGCTCAAGCAGGTGCTTCAGGAGCAGCCGGACTCTGCCGTGGCGCACTTCAAACTGGCGTCCTGCTACGCGGCGACGAATCAACCGGAGTTGGCACTTACGCATTTCAGCAGTGCCATTGAGTCGGCTCCTGAGAGTGTCGAATATCGCGGATCTCGCGGCGTGTTCCATCTCAGCCGGGGTGAGCACGATGCGGCCCTCGCTGACTTCACCGCCGCGATCGACATTGATCCGACCGATCATCAGGTGTTCAATAATCGCGGGTTGGCGTATTACTCGAAGAAGCAATTTGCCGAGGCGAAGGCCGACTTCGATCAGGCGGTCACGCTCAGTCCTCAGTTCTCAGACGGCTACAACAATCGTGGGATGGTCCACATGCAGCTCAGCGAAGCACAGGAGGCGCTGAAGGACTTCACCGTTGCCCTAAAACTCAATCCAAACTCATTGAGTGCTTACACCAATCGCGCGGAACTGTTGATGCGAGCCGGTAAGCCGGAGAACGCGATCAATGACCTCAATCAGGCGATTGCCCGCAATCGATTCAGTGCAGCACTGTATCAACGCCGTGGGCAGGCCTATGCCGCGATGGGACAGGAAGACCGTGCCAAGGGTGATGCTCAGCGAATCGTCTGGTTGCAGAATCTCTCAAAGGCGAATCAGGAGATCGCAGCATCGCCCCGTGATGCAGGGCTGTATGCGAAGCGGGCAGGTTTGTTTGCGATGGCAAACGAGACGCGAGCGGTCCTCGCCGACTACACGCGTGCGATTCAACTCGCCCCCGATGAGGCGAAGTACTACAACGGTCGCGGATTGTTTCTGTTTTCGCAGAAGGTCTGGGAGCACGCCGTCAATGACTTCTCCTCCGCGATTGATCGTGATCCGGCGAACGCAGAGTACCTCAACAATCGTGGGTTGACGTTCTTCATCCAGGAGAAGTGGATGGAAGCGATCGCCGACTACGACCGTGCACTTGAGGTGAAGCCGGACTTCATCGAAGCACTTCACAATCGCGGTCTGGCGTTCAGCAAGATGGACAGCCCGGAGCGTGCCCTCGACGACCTGGACAAGGTCACTCAGGTCAAGCCGGAGTACGCTGCGGCCTATCACAATCGCGGCTTAATTTACTTGCAATTGGAGCAGACCGAGGACGCGATCGCTCAGTTTACGAAGGCGATCGAACTGGAAGAGAATAATCTGCAGTTCTTCATGAGCCGACGCAAGGCCTACGAAAAACTCGGCAAATCCGATCTGGCCAAGGCCGATGCCGAAAAGGTCAAATGGCTCGCAGGGCTTCACAAGTTGAACACCGACGTGGTGCGTGCTCCTCAGGATGCCAAGAGTTACATTCAGCGGGCGGCTCACCTCGCTCGCGGCGGACATGGCGACATTGCCCTCGCCAACTTCAACAAGGCTGTCGAACTTGAGCCGAGCGAGACTCAGGTTTACACGTCACGTGCGGCGTACTATGTCGAGCAGGGTGACTACGCCAAAGCCATCGAGGACTGCGAAGCCGCTCTCAAAATCGAGGTGAGCGAAGAAGCCTACTCGATTCTGGGGGATGCCTACCTCGCCCAGGGCGACTACGATCGTGCGATCGAGAACTTTGCTCAGACCAAACGCTTCGATCGACAAGTTGCCGAGGCGTACTTCCAACGCTCAAAGCAGCGAGAAGCTCAAGGCGACTCGCAGGGTGCCACTGAAGACCTCACGCACGCACAGTCGATCGACCCGAGCCTGCGATAACAGGCACTGCGATCGTCGCGGTCGGAGCTATCCAGCCAGCAGATCGTTGAGGATCCGGCCGTGCACGTCGGTGAGTCGATGATCGCGGCCGCCGTGACGGTACGTGAGGCTGGTGTGATCGACGCCGAGTTGATGCAGAATCGTGGCGTGGACGTCGTGGATGTCGACCTGATTATGGACGACTGAGTTCCCAAACTCATCGGTCACACCGTAAGCCATGCCAGATTGGATCCCCCCGCCGGCCATGAAGATGGTGTAGCCATCAACATGGTGATCGCGCCCACACCCCTCCTTGACCTGAGGGGTATGGGGTGTGCGTCCCATTTCGCCCGCCCAGATCACAATCGTTTCGTCCAGCAGTCCCCGTTGCTTGAGGTCAATGATTAGAGCCGCGACGGACTGCTCGGTGACACGGGCGTTCTTCTCGTGATTCTGTTTAATCTTTGAGTGCTGATCCCAGGGAGAGTTGTTGCCGTCGAAGCTGGGACAGGTAATCTCCACAAATCGAACACCCGCCTCGACGAGCCGTCTCGCCCGGATGGCCTGCGTTGCGTAGAGGTGCTGATGTTCGTCGCTGGAGTCAACGCCGTAGAGCTTCTGGATGTGCTCCGGCTCTTGAGTGATGTCCGCGATCTGGGGGACGATGCCCTGCATACGGAAGGCCGTCTCATAATTCGCGATGGCCCCTTCGATGGCATTGGAATCGGCCGAGTGCTGAGCGAACTCCCGGTCCTGCTCCGCGAGCAGGGCCAACTTGCGTTGTTGCAGGTCGAGCGGATCAGAAGGCTCGATGTTGTCAACCGGCTGTCCCGTAGGACGCAACATTGTTGCCTGATAGGACGCGGGGAGAAATGAACTTCCGAAGTTCTCCAGTCCGCCGTTGGGGACCCAGTCGTTGTTGAGAACGACGTAACCGGGAAGGTTTTCGTTTTCGCTGCCGAGGCCATACGTCACCCAGGCACCAATGCTGGGGGCTTGTCCCACGATCCGTCCGGTGTGCAGCAGCAGGTTCTGCTGCCCATGCAGGGGTAACTCACCCAGCATGGACCGCACAACGCATAAATCGTCTGCCACGCCAGCGATGTGGGGGAACAGGTCGCTCACCCACAGCCCGCTCTCGCCGTGCTGCCGGAAGTCCCACGGACTGCCAAACCACACGCGACTTGCAGCCGACTGCGACCGTTTGGAGACCGCCCCTTCGCCGATCGCCTCTCCCTCATGCTCCTTAAGCATGGGCTTCGGGTCGAAGGTGTCGACGTGACTGGGACCGCCGTCCATGAAACACAGGATGACGTTCTTCGCACGAGCCGGGAATTGCACGGACGTTGACAGATTCGTGCCGGCAGCCGCACGATCAGCGAGCAGGCTTCGCATGGCGAGCCAACCGAACCCTGCGGCTGTGTTCTTCAGGAAACTCCGACGAGTCGAATCGCCCATCACGTGACCGGGGCAGCGACAAGAGGTGTTCTGAGTCGTCATGAATTCACGTTCCCGAACTGTCGTCCGATGGAGATCATCGCACCTATTGGTAATACAGGAATTCCTTCGTGTTGAACATGGCATGTGCCAGTTCGGTCCAGGCATTGGTGTCCGTCATGAGTTCATCCGACTGAGAGAAGTCAGCCACGGCATCGGTCCAACGTCGCAGTTCACGATCGCCGGGGGATCGTCCCAACGCTCGAACGAACATAGCACGCACTCGCTGTTCCGCGGACGCCGAGTCGTCTGCAATGAGTCTCTCGCCCCACTTCTCGGACATTTGCACGACGAAGGGATCATTCAGTAGCGCCAACGCCTGAACCGGCACATTGGTCACGTCTCGACGACCCGTTGGCAACTTCAAGTCCGGCAGATTGAAACAGACGAGAAACTTGGGCGGGTCCATAATCGACATCTGCATGTAGATGGATCGACGCCCTTCACTGTCGAGTGCCCCGGAGAGCAGGCGTTTTGCACCGTCCTCGACGAGACGTGGGGGATGAATGGGCGGTCCGTAGAGTTGGGCGTCGAGTTCACCGGAAACGAAAAGCAGACTGTCGCGGAGTGCTTCGGCTTCGAGTCGTCGCGTCGGAAAGTGATGGAGCAGCCGGTTGTCTGGATCGGACTCACGTGCGGAATCCGTGACGGTCCCCGACTGACGAAATGTCTGGCTCAGCACCAGCCTGCGAATGAGCTTCTTCGTCGACCAGCCTTCGGACATGAACTGAAGAGCAAGCCAGTCCAGTAACTCAAGGTGCGACGGCCGGTCTCCCAACTTTCCGAAGTCGCTGGGCGTTGCGACGATTCCCGTCCCGAAAACCCACTGCCAGACCCGGTTGACGTACACGCGAGCCGTCTGTGGGTTGTCCGGACTACTGAGGTATTCCGCGAGTTCGAGGCGACCGCTTCCAGTCGTCTCTCCGACCCCATACGTGTCCGCGAAGACCTCCAGGAATCCACGCGGGATTGCCGGACCTTCGTTGTCGACGTCGCCTCGCACGTTGAGCCGATAGTCCACGGGCGTGACGCCGCGCTCGTCCATGCTGATGACGCTTCGTGAATAGTCGATGCGATTCTCGACGTCACGGTAACGCTCTACGAGCGATGCGATCACCGGCGAATCGTCCGGACGATTCGGCAACAACTCCTGACTGACGAGCCAGTTCATAAGCCTGACGTCTGCTGTGGTCGGAACGTTGGTGGACCAGCGAGTGACCGCTTCGGTTAACCATGCACTCACGCGTTGCCACGCGTCGTCAACATCGACTGGCGAATCTTCAGTCAGAAGTGGGGCGAACTCATCAAGCGTTGGAGTTGGGGTTCCCGCTGCGTCGTGAGTGACAACTTTCGTCAGGCTGAACCAGCTGCGCTTGTTGATTCCGAGATCGTCGTCAGGCAATGTGACTTCACCGACCTTGGCCAGCCCGGTTCGAGGCGGAAAGTTGGGATGCAGTGTCGCCGTGTCGATCTCGGTCAAGACACGACAGACACCGTTCTTCAACGTTTCGTCCGTCACAGTAACCCAACTGCTGGTGTCGCTGTTCCCGCCGAGGAAGCTCAACGGTTCGTTCTGAAACGCGTTCTGAGGCACAACCAGTGAGCCCGCCCATTCGCCACCTTGAAGTTCCAAGCTGACGAATTGCCCCGGTACCGCATCCTGAGACGGCAGACGGACCGCACCCGCCAGCTTGGACGATAACGCATGCGTGTGATAACCCCGGGGCAGCATCCGCTCAACGAGTTTGCCATCCGCCAGGCTCACCAGCGGCATGCCATCGTTGACATAGCCGTGAACCATCCCGTCACCTTCCGCGACCCAGCCGTCAGGCAATCCCGGCTCGCTGAAGTCCGTGAGGACGGTGAATCCCGCAGCGTTGGACTCGGCTCTTTGCTCGCGTGCCGTCTGCCATTCGGCCTCCAGTGTCGACCACGTTTCAACAATCGTGTCGTCAGTCGTGCCGACGAGTTTTGCCAGTGGATAGTACATCTCATCGAGCTTCGCGTCCGTCCACGAAGAAGCCTGAGACTCGGCCCATGATCGGAGTTCTGCGGCTTGTAGACGAGTCGTATTGGACTGCCACAGCGACGCGAGTTCGCGATGAATCTCTTCTCGCAGCTGTTTGAGTTCCTCGATCTGCTGATCGTGCTTGCCGGGCGCGTCGATGACCCGTGCAGTCCATCGAGGCGACATGAACACACCGGCGAGTGCGTAGTAGTCGGCCTGCGAGATCGCGTCGAGTTTGTGATCGTGACAACGGGCACAGGCCACGGTCATCGCCAGAAAGGCTTTCGAGAACGCATCAATCTTGTTGTTGACCATGTCCTGATGGATGCCGTTGAAGGCCAAACTGCTGCCATGCCGATGCTCTCCCAGATGAAAGAACATGGGACCGATCATGCTTTCATTGAGCCCGGCTTCCGAATTGATGCGAGGCACAGCAAGCAGGTCTCCCGCGATCTGTTCCCGAATCAACTGATCAAAACCCACGTCCTCATTGAACGCGCGGATGAGATAGTCGCGGTACTCCCACGAGCCCCTTGCAGGATTGTCCCACTCGTACCCGTACGTGTCGGTGTACCGGATGACATCCATCCAGTGTCGCGCGAAACGCTCGCCAAACTGCGGCGAGTCGAGAAGCTCATCGACGAGCGTCTCCAAGGCCAGTTCGGCCTTCGCTTCATAGGCAGCTGGAAACGAAGCCACTTGCTCGGGCGTCGGCGGCAGGCCGGTCAAGACGAACGACAGACGCCGCAGTAGCGTCGTCGCGTTCGCAGATTCCACCGGTGACAGTCCTGCTTCATCCATTGCCGACCATACGAATTGGTCCACCGGTTCACGCGACCATTGCTCATCGTCGACCTGCGGCGGCGAATGGAACTCGGGCGGTTGCAGACTCCACCAGTCTCTCCGCTCGGCAAGCTGTTCCTTCCAAAGCATCTCAGCCGCTTGCGTGGGCGAGGGAGGTTCATCACGCGGATCAACGGCTCCGTCCTTGATCCATTGCTCGAAGTCGGCAATGACCTGCTCGGGCAGCTTCCCGGACGGCGGCATCTCGAACGACTCATGTCGCATCGCCGCAAGCAGCAGACTCTCATCAGGTTGGTGAGGCACAACCGACGGCCCCGACTCGCCCCCCTTCAGCAGTCCCTCACGAAAGTCGACCAGCAATCCGCCTTTCGCCTCCGTCGACGTCGAAGAATGACACTCGTAGCAGTGCTTGACCAGCACCGGACGAATGTTCGTCTCGAAGAAGTCAACACTCTCGTCCGCCCGAACCGATACCGCGATCACACAGCAGACGAACCATCCGGCAACGATGTATGCGGCGCGAGTCATGCCCCTCATCATATCAAAGCCGACAGGCAATGAAGAGCGATTCTTCGCTCAGCGAGAATCGACAGGTGAGTCCGACGCATCGGTCAAACGGCAGCACGGCTCTCGAATGATGCGACGTCAGAAATCGTACTCGTCGATGTTCTCAGCCGTGAACACCAGGATGTCGCCGAGCAGGATGTTGTCCCCCTCAATCGGTTTTTCGCCGAGGCGGCCCGCCTGGAATGTCGTGTCGCCCGGTTTCAGTTCCCCTTTGGCGAGTGACTCGGCAGCGAGGATGGTCAGGTAGCCGAGATCGATCGTGTTCCAGAGGATGACCGATTTGACGGTGCCGTTCTCAACGAACCGCTTCATCTCGTTAGGGGTCGACAGGCCTGTGACGAGAATCTCTCCCGACTTGCCCATCTGCTCAACTGCCTCAGCCGCACCGGGAAATGAGACCGAACTAATGCCGAAGATCCCCTTGAGATTGGGGTATTTCTTGATGACATCCTGCGCGTCAGCGAGTGCCGCACTGGCGTTCTCGCCGGGGTACTTGATCGTCACGAGATTCAACTTCGTCTTTTCGAGCGCCGGCTTCATCACGTCGATCCAGGCGTTCTGATTCGCCGAGGTGGCGTCCGCACTGACGATGACAACGTCCCCTTCGACATCAGGACCACCCAGGTCCTTCACCATTGCGTCGACCATTCCCTGACCAATCGACTGGGCGGTCGCTTGATTCACGAAGAAGCTGCGGGCATTCTCGACACCGTCCGCATCCCACGTCAGCACAATGACGCCGAGGTCTTGCGCCTCCCGCATGGCATTGGCGACGACATCGGGGGCATTCGGTGCCACGCAGATCACATCGACGCCGTCGACCGTCCACTGTTCAATCATCTCGGCCTGCTTCTTCGGGTCGCCGTCGGTCGGACCGTCGTAGATCAACTCGACGTTGCCCAACTCGTCCGCAGCGGCCTGTGCCCCTTCAGCACACGAGGTGAAGTAGGCAATCCCCTTGATCTTCGGCAACAGGCAGATCGTCAGTTTTTCGCTGCCGCCCCCTGGTGAAGCAGCCCCCGAATCGTTGTCTGTCTCACCGCTACAATCAGAGAGACATGCAACTACGATAAACACTGCCAGAGCACGTCCAATGGTTCTTGAGAGCCATCGATTGATCGTGGCGACAGTTCCGTCCATCTCCCTCAAGGGGAGAGGGGAGGATTCGGACGCCGAACGATTGGTGCGACACTCTTGAGAGTTGAGACTCCGCTGCATGAGATTCTGCTTCATGTGTCGATCAGGACTTCAAGTGGGCAACGCGACCGACTTGTGCTTCACCCCAACGGTGAACATCGATGAAGTCAATCGCGGTGGACCGGACGTACAACACGATAAAGCAGTAACGACCCGATCAACAAGAGTCCGATGACGATTGAGCGAAGTTCCTCGATTTGCCATTGACGGCTGACGAACAGGCGCGTCTCGTGAATGAGCAGCAGGCCGAGCACGGTTCCGCCGATGTTGCCTCGACCGCCGTAGATGCTGGTGCCGCCGACCACGACTGCGGTGATCACGTCGAGTTCAAAGCCGGTGCCTGCGTCGGCCTTGGCGGTGTCGAAGCGTGAGACGTAGATGATTGTCGCCAGCCCGGCCATGAAGCCTGAGAAGGTGTACAGGCGGAACTTGAGGCGATCAACGTTGGCTCCGGAGAATCGGGTTGCGAGTTCGTTGTGGCCGATGGCGTAGATGTAGCGACCGCTGGGCGTCTTCGAGAGGTACAGGGCACATGTGATCGCCATCAGTGCGAACAGGTACGCCGGGATGGGAACTCCCCACCACATCCCCCGCGCGAGTTGTGAGAAGCCGTCGCCGAATTGTGAGTATGATTCCCCCTGACTCGTCCCTTCTGCCAGTCCCCGAAACGTCGCGTAGGTCGCCAGCGTCACGATCAACGGGTGAACGTTCATCCGCGACACAAGCCAGCCATTGACGGCTCCGCCTGCCGTGCCGATCAAAAGACAGACGAGACAACTCAGGGCGAGACTTCCCGTATTCGCGTGACAAAGACCAAACGCGACCGCACACATTCCCATCGACGCACCGACTGAGAGATCGATGCCTCCGGTGAGAATGATCAGCGTCATGGGCAATGCCAACAGTGCGAACTCCCACAGATGCCGCGAGAGCAACAATTGTCCCTTCAGGTTGAGGAATTGCGGATTCACGACGCCTACGACCGACAGCAACCCGGCGAGCAACACGCCGAGGATCACTTCGTGCCACCACGGAAACCGCTTCATGAAATCGGCGATGCTCATGCGGCCGGCCCCCCCGTCGCGTCACGAGGAACCGCTACCTGCGTGCCCCGTGAGGAAGTGTTTCGCGCACCTCCCCGTCGACTGCGAGAGACGACCGTATCCGTAATAACGGCGATCAGGATGAACAACCCCTGAATTGCCTTGGTCCACTTCTCGCCTGCCTCTCCCACGTCGAGGAAGGTCAACACCGGCCGAACCATCGTCAACAGGATCACGGACAGCACGACACCTCCCAGCCGACCACGTCCGCCGGCGATTGAAACTCCACCAACGACCACACAGGTCACCACGAGCAACTCGAAACCGCTGCCGATGCCTGACTCAATCTTTGGCAGTCGGGGCACGTCGACCACGGTCGCAAGTGCTGTCAGAAAGCCGGTGTATGCAAAGGCGAACAGCTTGAGGCGTGTTGCGGACAGACCCGTCATCCGGGCGGAGTAATCGCTGCTGCCGAGTGCGAACAACCGCCGCCCCAGAGGTGTATGAGTGATAATGATTTGCGTGACAATCAGCACGGCAACAGCCGTCCAGACGCCGAGGGGCATGCCTGCCGGCCCGACCTTCGACAGAGTTTGCAACTCATCCGGCAAGCCGTCGATGTTCTCGCCGCCCATCAGCAGTGTTGTCGCACCACGTATTGCGGTGAGCAGGCCAAGTGTGACGATGATCGAAGGCACGTTCCCCAACGTCACCAATGCACCGGTCAGCAGACCGATCAGCGTCCCGCACAACAACACCGTCGGGATGCCGATCCACATCGAGAGTTGCCACTCGTTGTGCGAGATCATTAGTCCCATCAGAGCGGCCAGCAGGGCCATCAACGATCCGACGGAAATATCGATCTCTGCGGTGACCACGACCAGCATCACGCCGCACGCGACAATGACTGTGGGAGCTGAACGCACGAGGATGTCCTTCAGATTGCGATCATCAAGGAACCCCGGATCGACGAGGCTCACGATCGCCGTCACGAGCAGGATCAGCAGGACCAGTCCGACCTCTCGCTGCCTCAGCAGTTTGATCGCAATGTCGGCGAGCGCGTTCATGACGGGACAGCGACCTCCCGTTCGTCCGGCAATGCAAGGGCCAGCACTTGCTCGGGTGTCGCATTCACACCATCCAGTTCTCCCGAGATGCGACCTTCCCGAATCACGAGAATCCGGTCGCTGACGGACAGAATCTCCGGCAGCTCCGACGAAATCATCAGCGTGGCCATGCCTTCGTCGGCGAGCCTGCGAATCAGCCGGTGTAGTTGTGCCTTGGCCCCGACATCAACGCCACGGGTCGGCTCGTCGAGGATCAGCACCCGCGGTCGACTGGCAAGCCACTTGCCCACCACGAGCTTCTGCTGATTGCCACCGGACAGAGTCTCAGCTGCCGCAGCGGTCCCAGCCGTTCGGACCGACAAAGCCGCGATCTGGTGTTCGGCCAGTTCCTGCTCAAGGCGGTTGCTCACAAAGCCATTGCGCGTCAGTGACCTCAGCACGGCCAGTGACAGGTTCGCACCGACCGACATCGGGAGCACGAGCCCCTCATGCTGTCGATCCTCCGGGACGAGCGCCAGACCGCACGCCATCGCTTTCGCAACGCTCCCGGTCGGCAACTCCTGACCGGCGACAGTGATCGTACCGCCATCACACGGGCCGATCCCAAACAGCGCTCTCGCTACCTCTGATCGACCGGCCCCAACGAGTCCCGCCAGTCCGACGACCTCACCGGCCCGGACCGTGAACGACACATCCTCAAACACTCCGTCTCGCCTCAGATTGTTGACGCGAAGGACGTCTCCCCCGAATGACCCCGTGCGTGCCTGTCGACCCACCAACTCAGCTCCTTCGCGACCGACCATCATGCGGATCAGGTCGTCGGTGTTGATCGACGAGATGTCTCGCGTCTCGACCAGTCGACCGTCACGCAGGACTGTGACGCGATCAGCGATTTGAAAGACCTCTTCGAGTCGATGACTGACATACAGGACGGCCACTCCCTGCTCGCAGAACTTGCGAACCAGTTGCAGCAGGAATTCGGTCTCGCGTCCGGAGAGCGAAGCGGTCGGCTCGTCCATGATGAGCAAGCGGCAGTCTCTTGAGAGTGCCCGGGCCATTGCGACCATCTGCCGCTGTGCGATGGGCAACTCGCCCACGGGTCGGGTGGGGTCGATGTCCTCGCCCAGCTGTGCGAGCAGATCACTTGTCTGCTTTCGCATGGCCGACCGATCCAGCAACAAGCCTCCCCACCTGCGAAGTTCGCGACCGACGAACAGATTGTCGACGGCGTCCAGATCGGGGAACACGGTCGACTCCTGGTGCATGGCGACGACGCCTGCGTCTTCAGTGGCGTGGACCTTGCCGGCCGGGAGTGGTCGGCCATCAATACGAACCTCTCCGGAGTCGGGAGCGATCACGCCGGACAGGATCTTGATCAACGTCGACTTGCCCGCGCCGTTCTCGCCACACAGCGCATGGACTTCGCCGGCACGGAGATCGAGAGTCACGTTCTCTAGCGCGTGCACGCCCCCATACGATTTGAAGAGTCGATCGACCTGAATCAGAGAGTCAGCCACGATTCGTCCTTGTTACGCGTAGCTGCTTGATTGGACGATGCCGAGTTGCTCGCGTCGCTCGGTGCGGTCATTCGCTGCTTTCTCGATGTAACCACTTTCGCGAAGTGCATCCAACGGATCGTCGGGGAGACCCCGTTGCCGTCGCCAGGTGACAAGTGCCTCGGTCACATCCGTGTTAAACGCCCGTTGCAGCAAGCGTTCCGCCCCCACGATGTCGCCCAAGGACTGATGTACGGCCAGCGCTGCATGATTCACCAGTGCGGCCTTAGCATAAAGCTCCTGCGCAACCACGACCGTCTGAACCATCGCCTCCAGCTTTGGCTTGAGGTTATGCGACTGGTCAACCATGTAAGCGATCTCCGGGTAGGTGCCCCCCTGGTCGAATGCGTAACCGTGGATCTCGTGAAAAATACGGAACACCTGATACGGGTCGATTGATCCGATCGTCAGGTCATCGTCCGCGTACCGCCGATCATTGAAATGGAATCCGCCGAGCATCCCTTCGTCGAGCAGCCATGCGACAATCTGCTCGATGTTCTGTGCGAGGTAGTGATGTCCGGTATCGACGAGCACTCTCGCCTGCGGGCCCGCACTCTTCGCCAACAGGCAGGCCATGCCCCAATCGGCAATGTCCGTCTGATAGAACGCAGGCTCGAAGGGTTTGTACTCCACGAGCAGGATCTGGTCATCGGCGAGGCACTCATGCAACTGTTTGAGGCCCTCTTCAAACCGACGTTTGCGGGCACGGATGCTGTCCTGCCCCGGATAGTTCGTGCCGTCCGCGAACCATGGCGAGATATGACGGCTGCCGATCTGTCTCGCGAGTTCGACGCTGTCACGACAGTGCTTCATCGCGACGATTCGAACGTCCTCATTCGGATTCCCGAATGATCCAAACTTGTACTGCTGATCCTGAAAGACATTTGGATTCACCGATCCAATCGACACCCCATGCTGCCCGGCAAGACGCACAACTTCCGCTGGATCGCTCCCTGCCGGAAAGTCCCACAGCACATGAACCGCGACCGACGGACAACATCCTGTCAATCGATGTACTTCGCCAGCGTCGGCCAGTTTGTCGCCGAGGTCGATCGCTGCCGCCGGTTGATAGAACTTGCCAAACCTCGTTCCCGTATCCGCATAACCCCACGACGGCGTCTCGATCTGAAACTGATCAAGAGCCGCAACGACTCGTTCCCCGTTTTCGTTGGTGAGTCCCGTGCTGTGCATCGTCATGTTGAGAACTGAATCTGTATCCAATCGAACCTTCTCGTTTGGCGGCGGTCAGTGTACCCCAATTCGATGGCAAGTCCCACTCGTGGAAGTGCCGGGGCGTGGATCGCAATTCAACAGGCTGATCAGGCTGACTCCCCTGAATCTAGGTTGATGGTTCATCTCCATGATGTTTGCGTCTGATCGTTCGCTGCGATAGCGTGTTGACGAGACTCCGGATTGCACTGGAGACACGTTTTTTGAACTACCTCATCGAGACGATCATGTACCGATGTTTGCTTCCATTTGTGGTGACCGTTGCATTCACAGTGACCAACCTGCACGACGCCCAAGCGAGTGACCTTAATCTGACGGATGCGGTCATCATCGCGTCGTCCCGACAGGAGGCGGCGGAGCAACAGGCCGTCCGATTGTTGACCGATGAAGTTGAGGCAAGAACGAGCGTCCGCTGGCGGACATCTCACAAATGGCCCGCAGACGGCAAGCCCGCCATCGTCGTCAGCTCAGCGGAGTTGCTCAGGGAGATTGAAAGCCCGCAGGTCAAACAATTCGCAGCCAAAATCGACCCAGACAAATCGGAAGGCTTTCACATTCATACCGATGCGGAGACGTCGACGGTATTCATCGTCGGCAACGATTCGCGCGGCGTGCTGTACGGCGTCGGTCGACTGTTGCGTGAGCTGCGGATGTCTCGCGCGAGTGCCAGCATCCCTTCCGATTTCAAAGTGACGAGCTCTCCAGCCGTGTCGTTGCGGGGACATCAGCTTGGATATCGCCCCAAGACGAACTCCTACGACGGCTGGGACGTCGCTCAATGGGAGCAGTACATCCGTGACCTTGTCGTGTTTGGTGCCAATGCGGTCGAACTGATCCCGCCGCGCTCGGATGACGACGATGACAGCCCGCATTTCCCGCTCCCTCCGATGGAGATGATGATCGAGATGTCGCGGCTGCTCGATCAGTACGACGTCGATGTCTGGATCTGGTACCCGGCGATGGACGAGGACTACGGCGACCCAAAGACGGTCGAGTTTGCGCTCAAGGAGTGGGGCGAAGTCTTCGAGAAGCTGCCCCGTGTCGATGCGGTGTTCGTCCCCGGCGGCGATCCGGGTCACACGCATCCGCGTCATCTCATGGACCTGCTGGAAAAGCAGGCGGCCAATCTCAAAAAGCATCACCCGGACGCAGAGATGTGGATGTCGCCCCAGAGTTTCACGCCCGAGTGGATGGACGTGTTCTACGGCATCATCGACAACGAACAACCAAAGTGGCTGGACGGCATTGTGTACGGTCCACAGTTGCGAGTGACGTTGCCCGAGTTTCGATCGCGGATTCCTGAGCAGTACCCGATTCGCCGGTATCCCGACATCACCCACAACCGGCAGTCGCAGTACCCAGTGCCCAACTGGGACCTCGCCTTCGCTGCCACCGAGGGACGCGAGTCCATCAACCCCAGGCCGCGCGGACAGGCTCACATCTTTAGTCTACTCGATGAATACTCCGACGGCTTCATCACCTACTCAGAGGGTTGCAAGGATGATGTGAACAAGGTCATCTGGAGCGGACTTGGCTGGGACCCGGAGACGCCCGTGATCGACATCCTCAGGCAGTACAGCCGTTATTTCATTGGTGCTGAGTACACGGACGACTTCGCTCAGGCACTACTAGCCCTCGAAGCCAACTGGGACGGACCGCTGCTCGCAAACGATCGTGTGTGCACGACACTCGAGCAGGTGCAGGACTTGGAGCGACGAGCATCGCCGGAGTTACTGAAGAACTGGCGATTCCAGATGGTGCTCTACCGCGCCTACTACGATGCCTACGTCCGCAGCCGTCTGCTGTATGAAACAAACCTCGAAGAGCGAGCACTCGACGTCTTGCGAATCGCCACCGACGGCAACGCGCTCGCTGCCGTCAATGCGGCTGAGTATCTGCTGAATCTGGCGTTGACCGATCCACCGTCACAACAGTGGCGAACTCGGGTGGTTGAACTAGCGGATGACCTGTTCGAGAGCATCAAGATGCAACTGAGTGTCCAACGGCATCAGGCGATCTACGTTGGACGGGGGGCCAGTCTCGACACGCTCGACATGCCGCTCAACAACCGCATGTGGATTACAAGCCGCTTCGCGGAGATTCGCAAGCTGGAGAATGAGTCAGCACGGCTCAAGGCGATCAACATGATCGTCAACTGGAAGAATCCCGGCCCCGGCGGCTTCTATGATGACCTCGGAAGCCTCGGTCCGCAGCCGCGACTGATCAAGGGGACAGGTTGGGAGTCCGACCCGGCGTTCTTTGAAACGACGTTGATCGGTTACTCGACGCGTGCATGGCTCGACTACAAGCAGCACCCGATCACCTGGTGGCGAAACGCAGAAACCCTGCACGACCGACCGCTCCAAATGCAGTATGACGATCTCGACCCGGCAGCGACCTATCGCCTGAGAGTCAGTTATGCGTCCGACATGCCGTTCGTCAAGATTCGCCTCGTCGCTGACGAGGACATCGAGATTCACCCCGAGATGGAAAAGGGCGATCCGGTCACTCTTCTTGAGTTCGACATCCCCAGACAGGCAACCGCAGATGGAGAGTTGACACTCAGTTGGTACCGCGAACAAGGCCTCGGCGGCAACGGCCGAGGCGCCCAAGTCGCTGAGGTGTGGCTGATGAAGAATCCATGAGAGACGGATATCCAAGCAGGGCGTGGAGCAGGTTTCCAACCTGCTCGTGACTCTGAGGCAGTGGCAGGTTGTAACCCTGCCCCACGACGAAAGGCCCCTCGTGGTGTCAAATGACGTGCCACTCGGATCGTCTGCATGCTACAATTCAGTTCCACCCGACAAGGCGTGACGGCGAGCCTTTCGCCACACTTCACCCCGCGTCGCATGTGACCTGCCTTTGAATGTGACCTCACGGGAATACATTGATGTTGCGATTGAATGGACCTTCGCATCGGTACTGTGACGGCGTGTCTCGACGTTCGTTTTTGCAGATCGGTTCGCTCGCCGTCGGCGGGCTGTCGCTGCCTCAATTGCTGAAAGCCGATGAGTCATCGGGGGCATCGCACAAGTCGGTCATCATGGTCTATCTGTCGGGAGGCATTTCGCATCAGGACACGTTCGACCTCAAGCCTGACGCCCCTGCCGAAGTTCGCGGCGAGTATTCTCCAGTTGCGAGTGTCGTCCCCGGGATCAACCTCTCCGAGAAGTTGCCGGAGATCGCCAAGGTGACCGACCGGTGCAGCATCATCCGCTCGGTCGTCGGTCAACGTGACGAGCACACCAGCTTTCAGAATCTCACCGGCTATCCCAAGAGCGTCGTCGAGCGTGACCACTACCCCAACTTCGGGTCCATCGTTTCGAAGGTGCAGGGACCGACCGACCCGGTCATCCCGCCGTTTGTCGACCTGTTCCCGACAATGAAGCACCGCCCCTACAACAGCACGGGGGCCGGCTACCTCGGCAGCGCCTATCATCAGGTGCGAGCTGACGGCGAAGACCTCGCCAGTATGAGCCTGCGATACATTGAGAGGCCGCAGTTCAACTCGCGGCAGCAACTTCTCGGCCAGATCGACGCGCTCCGCCGCACGGCTGATGAGACCGGCAGCCTCGACGACATGAACGAGAACTATCGCAAAGCTTTCGAGGTGCTGACGTCCTCCAAACTGGTCGATGCGATGGAGATCGAACAGGCCGATCCCAAACTCCGAGAACGATACGGCAAAGGAGCGTCGAATCATCTGGGTGACGGAGCGCCGTTGTGGAACGATCAATTGCTCATCGCCCGTCGTCTGGTCGAAGCAGGCGTGCGGGTCGTCACGGTCGCCTACGGCTTCTGGGACACGCACGGCAACAACTTCGGTCACCTCAACAGATACCTGCCCACCTTTGACACGGGCATCTCCGCACTGGTGGAAGACATCTATGCCCGCGAGCTCGACAAGGATGTGACAGTCGTGGTCTGGGGCGAGTTTGGACGGACGCCGAAGATCAACGACAAAGCAGGCCGCGATCACTGGGCACCGGTTCAGGCCGCTCTGCTCGCGGGCGGCGGGATGCGGGTCGGACAGGTCATCGGCTCGACCGACAAGACAGCCGCCTATGCAGACGACCGCCCGATCGACTACCGGGACATCCTGGCGACTGTGTATCACAACCTCGGCATCAACCCACACCAGTTCATCCGCGACATCAACGATCGTCCGGTCCCCATCATGCCCGACTCGGCCCGTCCGATTCCCGAATTGATCACATAGCCGCGAGGCAACGCCGAGCGCCACCGGCGACGTTGAGGCGGGTTGCGGTTCCAGACTCAACTGGCAACACATGATTCGAAGGGCACGGAGTCGAAAGATCCCAACCCAGGCGCTCGGCGTTGCCTCGCGGCTAACAGGTTTCACTTCTTTCTCTTGAGATGAACATCATGACGAAACGGGATCGACATCGGACGCGAATTCTCATCCGGGTGGCGCACACTGTCGCTGCATTGATGTTGGTGGTGACGCATGCGATGGCGGACGACAGTGCCGTCCCATTTCGCGTCGGCTACGCGGAGTCGGACATCACGCCACCGCCCGGTCTGCCGATGTGGGGCTATGGCGCGAGGCATGCGCTCACATCGAAGGGGACGATTAATCCTTTGATGGCGAGAGTCGTTGTGATTCAGGCTGGTGAGGACAAGCTCGCGATCGTCGGCACTGATCTCGGTCGCGGGCCGACGCCGCCCATGATGGAGCAGATTCGTTCTGCCCTCAAAGAGCAGGCGGGGATCGAGCATGTGATGATCTCCGGCAGTCATTCGCATCATGGTCCGGTCATTGAACTGACTGATCGCAAAGGGTTCGGCAAGGGGAAGTTCGATGCGGCGGTGACGTATGCTCAAGAGTTGCCCAAAATGCTGATCCAGGTCGTCCTCGCTGCGGAGGAGGCAGCCCTGCCGGCTCGAATCGGCATCAATAGTCGCAGCGATCTGACGCTCAATCGCAACCGGCACACCAAACGGGAGCCGAAGGCACGCGATGCAATGCTCGCCGTCATGCGGTTCGATGATGCGGATGGGAAATCGATCGCCGTCGTGACGAACTTCGCGGCTCACCCCACGATGGCCGACGGGAAAGACCTGCGTTACTCGCCCGACTATCCGGGTTACCTGTGTGCCAAGGTGAAGGACAACCTCGGAGCCGGGTGCGTGTTTATGCAGGGAGCGGCTGGCGATATGAGTGTCAGTCCGCCTGCGGAACATGGGACGCCGCAATTGTATGGCGAACTGCTCGCGGATCACGTGCTTGAGTTGGCGGAGGCAACTGAGACGGCTGTCCCAGCGAGTCCCTCGATCGCTGGACGCGTCGACGAGTTTCAGTTTCGATCCCGCATCAACTTTGATGATCCGCTGGTCATGCTGGCGTTCTCTGCGGCCTTCTTCCCCGAGTTAGCCATGAATGCGATCGAGGACTTTAAGCAGGGACTGCACGCCGAGTTGAACACAGTTCTGCTCAACGGCAATGTCGCATTGGTCGGCGGATCGGGCGAGTTTTTCTGCAATCACGCAAACCGACTCAAGGAACGATCGTATGTCGATCACACGTTGTTCTTCGGTTACTGCAACGGGCACAGCATGTACTTTCCCACGATCGAGGCGGTTTCCGAGGGAGGGTACGGCGCCGATGCACCCGTCTCACCGGTCGAGATCGGGGCGGGCGAGCGCATGATGAATCAGGCCTTAATGAACATCTACACGATGCAAAAGAAGATGGACCCGTCTGCTACATTTGGTCCCTCATCTGAGTGACTCCCGATTCGGCCGCGCAGGGCAGTTTCCCCGAACTTTGCCGGGAGAAACTGAGGTTTCGACAATTCGCGTGGTGCGATATAACTCGCGGCTGGGCAGACACTTATTCATTTCGTGCACCACGTGAGTCAGGGATGACGACCGAATTCCAGGATGTTGATCAGCCACGACGATCGCTGCGCGTTGTGCATGCAGCCAACTACCAGATGGACAAGGACGGCCTGGCGTTCTTCAATCCCGACCAGAAGATGCATCAGGGGTTGGTGCAGGCGGGATGCTATGTCTATCCGTTCAGCATCAACGACCGAGCGAGGATGCTCTCCCCCACGGGCAGCAAGATCTTCGGACGAGGTCGAGCCAATCGGGCGTTGATACAGACCTGCGTCAATGTGAATCCCGATCTGCTGGTGCTTTGTCACGCCCAGACCGTCACGCGGGAAACGATCATCGAGATTCGTCGCAAGGTGCCCGGCATCCGCATCGCCTTTTGGTATGTCGACCCGATCTGGGAGGGGTGCAATTATGGACATCTCACCGACCGGCAAGACTTGTTCGACGCGATCTTCTGCACGACCGGTGGACGCGACCTCAAGCAATTCTGCAATCCGGGATGTCCAGCCGCGTTTATTCCCAACCCGGTTGAAGCGGGCATTGAACGCGACCGAGCGTTCGAGGATCCGAATCCCGAGTACGATCTCGTGTTCTTCGGGCGAGACAAGTACGCCCCCGATCGCCGTGAGTTTCTGTCGAAACTCGTTGCGGCCTTGCCCGAGTTTCGCATGGGCATCTTCGGCAGCCTGGGGAACCCGCTCGTGTTCGGACATGCGAAGGAACACATCCTCGCCACGAGCCGGATGGCACTCAATCTCAGCCGGAGAGACGACGTTGAACTCTACTCGTCCGATCGCATCGCACAGTTGACGGGCAATGGCATTCTCACGCTGACTGCCGCAGGAGGCGGCCTCGAACAGCTCTACACGTCCGACGAGGTCGTCTACTACTCGGGTTTCGACGACCTTGTCGTGAAGCTGCGTCAACTGAAACAGAACGATGCGGAACGCGTTCGCATTGCACGAAACGGCTGGGTCAAGTCGCACACGGTTTACTCAGCTCGTCAGGTCGCCCGATTCATCGTCGACCTGTCCATGCGATATCCCGAGTACCGTCAATGCCCGTGGGGCAAACATGTTTACTGGCACGAGTCGGATCGCGATGCGTCCCTCACTCGTGCGGCTGCCTGAGTGACATCCGAAAGACACTTCACGACAACCCGTTCAACGAGTCATCCCATCATGCGATTGCTGCGAAAACTGCGGACCCAACGTTCGGTGCGTGCATCACGACGAGCATTTCCGGTCGCAACGCCACGCGAAACACAAGCGATTGCAACCTTGAAGGATCGATTCGCTGAGCTGTCCGCGTCTGGCAAGTTGATTGAAGAGATCAACAATCCGACGTGGCAGCAGTTCCTGTTGCGGTTGGCTGAACTGGTCGAGACGGAAGACGTACGACAGTTTCTGCAGTGGGATGTCATTCGCAAGTCGATGTTCGTCGCAGATGCCCCTTATGTGAGGCAGGAGCTTGCTTATTTGCAAGGGCTCGATGACTGGTCAACACGTTGGGGGTCCGCAATTCGGGAGTCTCATGCCGGGCTGCCGACGCCGTGCCACTTTCATGCGAGTTCGTCGGGCAATCTCATTCATCATGCCTACCACGTTGCTCAGTACGAGCGTGTGACAGAGCAGCGCATCTCCGAGTTGCAGTCGGTGTTCGAGTTCGGCGGGGGCTATGGTTCCATGCGGCGCCTGTTCCACAATCTGGGATTCCGTGGATCGTATGTGATCTTCGACATGCCGCCATTCTCGCTGCTGCAGGAGTATTATCTCGACACCATTGGCCTGACGGTGCAGGACGTGACGGAGTTCGCCGCGGATCCCACGGGAACCTGTTGCGTCTCCAATCTCGACGATCTTCGGCAAGTCATTGATGCAGCGTCCGGAGACAACCCAACGCAGAATCTGTTTCTGGCGACGTGGTCACTCAGCGAATGTCCGCTCGCACTGCGTGGGGCCATCTGTCCGATGCTGTCTGCGTTCGGCTGTCATCTGATCGGCTTTCAGGCTCAATTCGAAGACATTGACAACGTCGCATACTTCCGTGACTTCGCGGCGATTTGTGGTCATAAGCGAGTCGAGACGTGGCCGATCCAGCATCTCCCGGGCAATCACTATCTCGTGGGACCTCGGTCGACCACGGACTGAACGTCTCGATGTGAGGGTTTCCGCACTTTCAATCATCCCTCAGTGGTCCACTTGGGATGCGGGAGGGCATGGCCTATCATGGACGACGGTCGCTTCTCCGCTGTCCTCTCAAATGGTCGAATCGATGCCCGACGTCCCCTCGCGTGATGATCTGGCCGGTCTGTACCTCGACCAGTTGCCCTTCGATCCGTATCCCGTGCAGGAAGAGGCCCTGCTCGGATGGTTTACCGCGAAAGAGGGTGTGCTCGTCTGTGCACCGACCGGGACGGGCAAGACCGTCATCGCGGAGGCGGCTCTGTTCGAGGCACTGCACACGGCAAAGAGGGCGTATTACACGACGCCTTTGATCGCCTTGACGGAACAGAAGTTTCGCGAGATGCAGGAAGCGGCCGAGCGTTGGGGCTTCTCGGCCGACGAGGTCGGACTTGTGACTGGCAATCGACGCGTGAACCCGAACGCACGGATTCTCGTTGTGGTCGCGGAGATTCTGCTGAATCGACTGCTGCACCCGGACGAGTTCCAGTTCGACGATGTCGCTGCGGTCGTGATGGATGAGTTTCATTCATTCAACGATCCAGAGCGCGGGGCCGTTTGGGAGCTGTCGTTGGCCATGCTGCCGAAGCATGTCCGGCTCCTCCTGCTCTCGGCGACGGTCGGCAACGCGGTGGACTTCGTCCTGTGGCTTAAGCGAAGTCATGGTCGCACGGTTCAGCTGATCCAGAGCACGCACCGCAAAGTGCCGTTGCAGTTCTCATGGGTGGGGGACAACCTGCTGAACGAGCAACTCGAAGCGATGGCGGACGGCGACGAGGAACTGCGACGAACGCCCGCGCTTCTGTTCTGCTTCAATCGCTCGGAATGCTGGACGGTCGCTGAGCAGCTCAAGGGGAAGGCAATGTTGCACGAGGGGCAACGCAAGCAACTCGAAGCAATCATCAACGAGCAGGACTGGAAGACGGGCGCGGGGACCAAACTCAAGCCGATCCTCCTGCGAGGCGTGGGTGTACATCATGCGGGCATGCTGCCCAAGTATCGACGACGGGTCGAGGAGTTATTTCAGCAGAAGCTTCTCTCGGTGTGCGTCTGCACGGAGACGTTGGCAGCGGGGATTAACCTGCCGGCTCGCTCCGTCGTGCTGACGTCATTGTTGAAAGGTCCGCCGCTCAAGAAGAAACTGATCGATGCCAGCTCAGCACATCAGATGTTCGGACGCGCGGGGCGACCTCAGTTCGACGATCAGGGTTACGTGTACGCACTTGCCCATCCCGACGACGTGAAGCTTGCACGCTGGAAAGAGCAGTACGATCAAATTCCAGAAGACACGAAGGATCCGAACCTCATTCGGGCGAAGAAGCGGCTCAAGAAAAAGATGCCCAAGCGAAGCCCGACACAGCAGTACTGGACCGAGGCCCAGTTCGAGAAGCTCATCGCCGCTCCGCCGGGAAAACTGGCGAGTCGTGGTGCGATCCCGTGGCGACTGCTCGCATACCTGTTGAGGATCTCACCCGACGTCGAGCGGCTGCGGGCGTTCGTCCGCAAACGGATGCTCGACGAGAAAGGAATGGAGCTCGCGCAGAAACGGCTCACCCAGATGCTCACAACTCTCTGGGCAGGCGGTTACGTGGAACTCGATCCGGAGCCGACGCACGTCACGCGACGTTCGACTTCAAACAAAAGCGAGAACCCGGCGACCCATGATGCATTCGGGGCGGGGATCGAGGAATCGGGAAACGATGAACCGGAACCGCCGGCGGAACCTGAATCACCGCTCGCGACCGGAACATTCGGGGCATTGCTGCAGGAAGCACTCTCGTCCAATGATGCGAAAGCAACGTCAACTGCAGGTCACAACAAGACCAACGAGTCGACGGACGACGAAACTCCGCAGCGTGAAGAGTACGTGCCGGTGACCGCAACGCCGACGGACATGTTGGAGAATCTCCTGGTGTTCCGCAGCGTCAACCCGCTGTATGGCATGTTCCTGATGGAGAACATGGCGCTTGCGGACGAAGCCGAACGTTTGCAGGCGTTGGAAAGCGTGCTTGAGGTCCCCGGTTCGGTCTTCATGGATGTGAAGGCCCCCGGACCGGACGAACTGCCCCCCGGTCCGTTGGCGACGAACAAACTCGATCTCCTGCTCATCGAACGTGGACTTGCCACGGCCGACGAGATTGATCCATCGAAGCAGGATGAGGACGATTACGGTCGCAGGCGGAGCCGCGGGTTATTGCTGGGTGATAAGCTGCGTCGAGTGTTCGACAGCGAGTTTCCACGCGTCGCCGACCTGCGGACCAGCCCCGTGTGGGTTGCCGGTGCCTTGCTGGAATTCGGCGGCGATTTTCACAAATACGTCACCAGCCGGGATCTGGCCAAACAGGAGGGGATCATCTTTCGACATTTGTTGAGGCTCATTCTCCTCTGTGGTGAGTTCTCGCAAGTCTGCCCACCCGGCATGAACCACTCTGACTGGCAATCCGAACTCAACGAACTCGCTCGACGTGTGATCGAGAGTTGCCGTGCGATCGATCCGGAGAGCACCGACAAGTCACTTGAGTCGATGCAGACCGCAGATCCGCTGATGGTTGATGGGAACTCCGAACTTGCTTCGTGAGCCATCAGCCATAAGCCATAAGCCAATAGCCAGCAAAAAAGGCAGCCGAGGACCCTCCCGTCCCCGGCTGCCTGACTGACGACCCACTTCCACATCCACAGCCGTCGGTCGATTTGATAGTCCCTCAGCCTTTGATCTCCGTGAGGATCTTTGCCGCTTCTTCCGCTGCGACTGTGTCGACATGATTCTGGGTGATCTCGACGAGACCCTTGATCCCCGACTCGACTTGACCTGCGTTCAAGAGGTTCATGGCCGAACGCAGCTTCGACTGAGCGAGCGTGTCCGGGTTTGATTCGACTGAGGTCAGTTCAACTTGCGCTTCCATGGTGGCACGGTACAGTGACCGATAGGCGTCGCGTCGTGCACGGGCTTCTTCGTGAATGCGGTGTTGCTCTGCACGCCACATCCGGCGGATTTCCTGACGGGCAGCGATTTGTTTGACGTCGTTGTCGATGCGGTGGCTCCGAGCAGCCTCGAAGCTGCGAAGTGCTTCCGCAACGAGGAGCTGATACTCGCCATTCGCACGGATCACGTCAGCACGTCCCCGGAGGAAACTCTCATGGGCCGTCGAAGCGACACCACCCGTTCGTAGGTGGCCGTAGCCACCGATCACTGGGGCGACAACGCCGCCTGCAAACGTCGGGCGCGGCAACGGCTGGAGCGGCTCGTTCGCTGAGGCGACGGCGGTCATCGAGAAGGAAAGGAGAGAGGCGATGGCGATTCGGTTGAAAGTGGTCATTGTTCGGTCCCGTGGATTTTTATGCTGTGGAAGCGGGGTTTCTATCACTCAAAGCGACTTCGTATGTTTTCTGTTACGAGAAAAACGTCGCTGTCCGACCATTCTTCCCCAAAAAGGACAGGAAATGACATAAGCAATACCCAGGAAACACCTTGCGTCACAAAAAAATCTGTCGGTCGTCGAGAAACCGTCGAGAAACGGGGAATCGCACTGATGCCTGACCAGGTTACGTAGGGCGACAAAGACACAAGGTGGTTATAGGGTAAACGTCACGTCGAGCGGACTTCGCGAGAAAGCAAATTGCCCGTCAGCGGGCGATGAGAAAGCGGGCGGCCCGTTGGTAGACGGCGGGCTGCTCCTGCTGCAATCGCTCCACGAACTCGCGGGCGTGGGCGATCGACGAAGCATCGTCCTCGTCGACCGAGTCCTCGTCGACCCGGGAGGCGACGATCATGAAACTCACGATCGCCCGGTCGGTCAGTTTGTCCGGCGGATTCTCGAAGCGGGCGAGCAGGTCGTCGGTCACGGACCAGTCTTCCCAACGGGCGAGGTCGCCGATCAGCCGCTCGGGCATGTCCGTGATCTTCAATTGACCTCTCGCTGACTCGCGGAGTCGCTCCTTCGTAATGCAGCCGTCACCGTACTGCCAGATAAAATCGAGCGCCTGCATGACCGCGTAACGGTCAGTTCGCGAACAGGTCTCTTCCATCAGGAACGCGTTGTCGAATACATCGAGTCCCGACTCGCCGGCGAGAAGCAGGTATCCGCCCATGATGCCTTCGATGCCGAGCCTGAGTTCGCCGGTCGTGGCGAGTGCCAGGTCTTCGAGTCGCTGGCGGTCGGTGTCATCACCGCAGATGCCGAGCAACATGCCGTAAACGCCCAATTGTCCTTTGATGGGCTTGCCGCCAAAGACCCACTTCCGCAGTTTCTCGTGTGGCAAATCGCCCTGCATGGCGTGCAGCTCCTCGTACTTCGAGCTGGCGATCACGCTGAACGCATCGGTGGCCACCATATCGTCCGGCGACTCAAGGTGGGCGAGAGCGTGACTCAGCCGGTCAGCGCTGGACGCATCCGCCGCGGGAAGTGAATTGACGTACTTCCATCCTGTCTCAGAGAGTGGAATGGCCCGGTCCCATTGGATGAGATCGTTAAGTGCATTGCCGGAGATCAGGAACCGCTCGCCCGGCTTGCCGTCCTGATAACGGCTGATGCTGAACAACTCACCCTGCTGAAAGTCGCCTCTCAGGACCTGCAGAACACGAAACGTTGACGAGGCTGACTCTTCTTGCTCGACGTTGCCGACGACTCCCGCTTTCCATTCGACAAGTAGCGAGGCATCGGGCGTATCCATTCGCTCGCGCAACGTGAGCGGCTGGCTCCCCAGGCAGAAGGGACATGCGTGTGATCTCTCGACCTGCGTGACCATCACGACGAATGTCAGCACGGCGACCGACATTGGTGCGATCGGCCATCGCAATGGTCGAATGACGTCATCTCGAAACTTCATCGGGTTTCCTCCTGAAACCAATGAACGGCATCAATGGCCCGTCAATTGACGAAGAAGAACCGCTCCGCCTGTTGGACCGTTTTGGGATCCTGCTCACGGAGTTGGTTGAGGTACTCCTCGGCCTTGGCGACGTGCAAGTCATCCTGTCCGTCTTCGGGTTTGTTTTTTGAGGCCACCAGCATGTATCGGACGATTGCCCGTTTGATCGAAGGGATTTCGTAACCCTCGGCCCCATAGAGTTTCATCAGGCGGTCGATGATTGACCAGTCTTCCCAGCGTGCGAGATCTGCGATGACCAGATCAGCCAATTCTGCGCGATCGAGGAGAATTCGCATCGACTCCCGAAGCCGTTCCTTGTCAATCCGATCTCCATACGTCCACATGAACCGCAGTGCCTGCATCGCCGCGTACGTTTCGCTGAAGGCGACGTCGCGGTTGGCGAGTTTGTGCTCATCGATGACCGCAAGGCCTTCCTCGCCGGTGAGGAGCAGGTAACCGCCCATCACGCCGTCGATCCCGAGTCTGAAATCGTTCGTCGTGTGCAGAATCATCTCCTTCATTAACGCGGCGTCCTCGGAGTTGCCGCAGAGGCCGAGCAACATTCCATACAACCCAAGACGCGTGGGAGCCACGTCATCGTCTTCAAGCCATTCGCGAACCTGCTCGCGTGGGAGTTCATTCGCGAGCGGAACGATGTCCTTGTAAGGGGCGTTGGCAAACTCAGCATAAGCGTCGTTGGAGATCAGTTCGTCCGGGTACTCCAGAAACTGCACGAAGTACGTCAGGCGGACGAGGGCAGCCGCTTCGGGAGAAGGAGCCTGGCGCACATAGTTGAAGCCGGTTTCCGTGATTTCAATCGGGCTGCCCCACTCCAATTCGGTTCCTTTCGTACCGAGCAGCAGGAACAGATCGCCTTCCTTCCCGGACCGGTAACGAGGCAGTTCGATGTCATCTCCCTTGGCGAGGCTCTGGTCGCCTGCGTTCATGACCTCGACAATCTTGTATGTCGTCGAACCAACGTCGCCGGCCTCGCTGTCCCCCTGTTTCCCCTTCGCCCATTGCACGAGAACCGACACGTCCGCCTGTGCCACCTGCTCCGAGAGTGTCAGCGACGGTGCCGAGCAGAACGGACAGGCCAGAGCGGCGACGGGGAGAGCCGTGCAGACGACCAACGCCAGAGTCAGTGTCATTGCCCGAGTGAAGAACCGCACAACAGATTTCTCAAGTCTCATTTCCTGTTCCTCTCGAACACAGCTCTGGCTCCCTCTTTGAGTCCCATTCATTTCTCAATCACAAGTGCATCCTTGAGGACATACAGCTGATACAACTCATCTCCGTCGGCTTCGGGCAGGATGTCGAAGGTGCCTTCGACATCGAAGGCCCGGCCTTGAATGTAGTCCGTCGTCACCCCGTCCCGCATGTTCACGAGAATGTGATCATAGATCTTGGCTCCCGGGCCGAAGCAGCATTCCTGATTATCCCGAACAAGCACGAACATCGGCAGACCGGTTGACTGGAACGGCGGATACATGAATCCACGAATGCGGATGCGTTTGCCCGCCAACTCAGCGAGCCAGCTCGGGAAATGCTCCTCCGCGTTTGGAGGCACCGGGTCCATGTTCAGAATGTCGAGCAAGTTGACGTCGTCGTAGGAGACCCTCAGCACACCCTCCGATCCTTCCGGCGTGAAGGACTTTTCCGGAATGAGTAGTGTGATCTCGCGTGGCTCAATCGGCTCGTCGAGTTGCGTCTGCAGGTTCGCCTCGCCCGGCGGTAAATCGTCTCTATCGCCCGATTCGGGGTCGTCTGCCAACTCCGGGAGGAGCGGATCATCTTCGTTCGTGCCAGCAGCCGTTGGTGGCGGAGACGTCTTTTCCTCCTGGTCAGCGGTTTGAGATTCCGTGGCACGCAAGTCATTCGACCCGGCATCGCCGCCCGTCGTCGCGACATCGAGTTGCCCTGGGTTGGTCTCGACGTCTTCGATGTCCAATGAAACCGTCTCGTCCGTTGGTTGACGATCCGGCGTCTCGGAAGATCCGTCTCCGTCGGGGAGGATGTCGTCCCCGCTCCCGTCGCTCGCCTGCACTTCCTGATAGGATTGATACCCCGATGCCGAATCGTCACTGCATCCGGGGAGCATGAGACTCGCGCACACGCTTAGAATCAGGTAGCGGGATAACCTCCAGCAATCCGTCGGTCGTGGCATGCGACATTCTCCCTCCGCGAGTCATCTCCGGCCCACCGTATGACACGGCTCAAAAGGCCGTCTGAGCTTCGTCGAAGTAATCGGCTTCAAACAGGAATAACGAATCGAGCGACCCACCCTGATACCGGGGATTCACCTTGAGTTTGCCGGCGACCGCCACCCGTCGTTGGGAGTAGTCGACGCCTTCGGGAAGCTTGACCTGAATCATGTCCTGCAATTCGGGCTGCCCTCCAAAGCAGCATTGCCCATTGTCCTTCAACATCAGGAAGTCGTCGATATCAGTATTCTTCTGAGTCGGGTACATGAACCCCTTGAGGAAGATCGGCTTGTCGAACAGAGCTTTGACGTCGGGGTGAATGTCCTGAACTCCATTCTCAACGACGAACGCATTCTTTGAGATCTGACTGGAGAAACTGACTCGCTCGTAACCCTCGGGGACTTCGTTCTGGTAGAGGTACACCTGCCGGGAGATGCCGCCGACCGCTGAGGTCACGCTCAGGACCAGTCCGAGGACAGCCAGTTTCATGCCTGCGTACGCTCCGTGAGATCGGCCAATCTTCACCGCGGCATACAGGCCCACCAGCGTGCCGATAATCGCCATCAAAATGCCAAACAGGCCGAAGTAGGCGAGCAGTGAGACGAGTCCAATCACCGCACCGATCGGAGCGACGACCGGCATGGGGACGTAGTCGAATTGTCCATAGGTCGGATCGTACGGAACCCGCGAATCATGGACACTCGGTTCGGAGGAAGAGTCGGGCGCATTGACGTCATCCGGGGCGTCTACGAGTTGCGACATGGTGATGATGCCTCCATCAAAATGCAGAACACTGTTCAAATGCAGCTCTGATCAGACTTTGCGACGAGCCACACGTCCGAAGGATACAAATGCCTGCCCGCAGGCGAGGCGCAAAATGACACTCAAATTATACTCGAAACGAGTCCCGAGCATACAACTCAGTCCGGCTCAGATCACCAAGAATACGGAAGTTCAACTCTTCGTGCGGTTAGACAATCTGGGAAATCACTTTGAGTCAGAGTCTGCAGGATAGGCCGATTTCGACGCCTTGTGGACGACACACCCCGTGTTGTCTACCGTGAGTCCTCCTCACTGATATCTCCTGCTGGAGCGATGTATGCAAGCCTGTGTTCTGACCAAGACAGGGTTACGGTTCAACGCCGACTATCCATCCCCCGTCCCCCAGGATGGAATGGTTCCCGTTCGGGTGATCACGGCTGGCGTGTGCGAGACCGACTTGCAGTTGATCAAGGGATATATGGGCTTCCAAGGCGTGCTCGGGCATGAGTTCGTCGGAGTTGCGGAGGGGGGCCCGTTCGCCGGTCAGCGGGTCGTCGGCGAGATCAACTGTGCCTGCCACGCATGCGACCTGTGTCGTGATGGCATGGAGAATCATTGCCCGAACCGCACGGTCATTGGCATCCTGAATCACGATGGGGCGTTCGCCGAAACTGTGGTGGTGCCTCATGAAAACCTGCACCTCGTCCCGGACAACGTCTCGGACGATGAGGCCGTGTTTACCGAGCCATTAGCCGCTGCGTTTCAGATTCCTGCTCAGCTGAATCTCGATGCGTTCGATCGAGCCATCGTGCTCGGTGACGGACGACTGGGAAATCTCTGTGCACAGGTCATTTCGCACGCCGGTTGTCATGTGACTGTCGTCGGCAAGCACGCGGCGAAGTTAGCAGTCCTCGATGAACTGGGCATCAACACGGCTCATCTCTCGGATCTCGTTATTGACCGGACCGCTGATCTTGTCGTGGACTGCACCGGGTCACCGACCGGGTTGGAGACCGCGTGTCGACTCGTCCGGCCGCGAGGAACGATCGTGCTCAAGACGACCGTCGCTGGCGATACAGGACCCGCACTGGCACCGGTGGTCATCGACGAGATCACGGTCGTCGGCTCGCGATGCGGTCCGTTCGATGTCGCCTTGAAGGCCCTGAAGCAGGGGGACGTTCATGTCGCGCCGCTGATCTCGGCACGGTTCCCACTCAAGGAGATCGACAAGGCCATCAACGCGGCCCGAACGGCTCCCAACCTCAAGGTGCTGCTCGACATATCGTCGTCGTGAGATGACATCACTCGTTCAACTCGCCGGCGTCGTACATGCCCCAGAACTCGTCCGGGGTCTTCACCGGTGACACACCGTCGAACGATGTGTCGAGGGCTTTGAGTGATGTCATATTGCGAAGGGCGTCGAGGCCTTGTGTGATGCGACTGGGCGTCAGTACGAGACGCTCCAACTGCATTCCGGCGAGAGGCGTGACGTCGGTGACATTGGTGCCAGCGATGTGCAACCGGCGAAGTGTCTCGTTTCCGGCAAGAGGGGAAAGATCGCTCACGGGCGTGTCGCGAAGATCGAGGCTGACGAATGATCGACCCGCGAGCGGTGACAGATCGACAACCTGAGTCTCTGGAATCCAGAGCGTGCGGAACTCGACCTCTCGAAGCGGCGTGATGTCCTTCAACGGCGTGCCGACGAGATTGAGTTCATCGAACTGCATCCCCATCAGCGGAGCGAGATCGGTGACTTGCGTGCGGCTGAGGTACAGCTTTTCCAGCGGCATCCCTGCGAGGCCAGAGATGTCAGAGACCTTTGTGTCTTCGAGATAGAGTTCTTTGAGCGGAAGGCCGGCAAGGGGGGACAAGTCGGACACGGGCGTGTTCTGAAGGTCCATGCCGACGATGCGTCCGCCGACTTTCGTGATCCGTCCTGCATCGCCGATGCCCAGCTTCTCTCGCAGATCGGCGATCGTCATCGCCTGCGGATCATCCGACACACGTCGGGCGGGAGCGGTGGGTGTCGGAGCTTCGGTCTTCGGTTCAGGTGGGGTGACAGCGACGGGCGACTCCGCGTCTCCACATCCGGAAAGGAAGAGGACCGGCAGAAGCGCTGCACACAAGAGCAACTGCTGACGAGTCAAGGTACGAACGAACATGAGACGCCTGAATGGAAATGACATGCCAATGGATGACGTTAAGTATGGCAGGATCAACTCGCAGTCGAAAGGTTCGTCATTGAAGACTGCGGAGTTCCTCCTCGACGTTCAATTCACCATATCCCCTGATCCGTTCACTGACTAAAATCGCGGCATGGCAGGTAATTCTTACGGACAAGCATTTCGCATCACGACGGCTGGCGAGAGCCACGGACCGGGCAACGTGGTCATTATCGATGGTGTGCCCCCCGGACTCCCGCTGTCGGTCGACGATCTCGTCGTCGACCTTGATCGCCGCAAGCCGGGGCAGAGCAAGATCGTCACGCAGCGAAAGGAGTCAGACACGCCGGAGATTCTCTCAGGGGTTTTCGAGGGCCAAACGACCGGCACCAGTCTCGCGATTCTCGTGCGTAACGAGGACCAGCGCAGCCGTGACTACTCAGACATCAAGGACAAGTACCGGCCGGGGCACGCGGATTATACCTTCGATGCCAAGTATGGCTCCCGCGACTACCGTGGCGGCGGGAGGAGCAGTGCTCGCGAGACCGTCGTGAGAGTCGCTGCTGGTGTCGTGGCGAAGAAGCTGATTGCTCAGGCTTTCGACGGACAAGTCATCGGTTATGTCTGTCAGGTCGGCGACATCAAAGCAGACATTTCTGATCCGTCTGCAGTGACTCTCGATCAGGTCGAAAAACGTCCCGATGGCTCGGCCAACATCGTTCGCTGCCCGGACATTGATGCGGCCGATCGAATGATTGATCTGATCGAAGAGTGTCGCAAGGACGGAGATTCGATCGGCGGAGCCGCGGAGATTGTCGCGACCGGTGTGCCTGCCGGCCTCGGCGAGCCGGTATTCGACAAACTGAAGGCCGATCTGGCGAAAGCACTGTTCAGTCTACCGGCTGTGCTCGGTGTCGAGTATGGCATCGGCTTCGGCTGCGTCCCCATGCGAGGCAGCGAGCACAACGATTTGTTTACCACCGATTCCTCCCGAATCGTGACACGATCGAATCGTCACGGCGGCATGCTCGGTGGCATCTCGACCGGGATGCCGATCGTTCTCCGAGCCGCTGTCAAACCGACGAGCAGCCTGCCGATCGAGCAGGAGACGGTCAACCGCGATGGCACGCCCACAACCATCAGCACCAAAGGCCGCCACGACCCCTGCCTGCTTCCCCGCTTCATTCCGATGGCCGAAGCCATGGTCGCCATCACCATCGCAGACCATTGGTTGCGATGGCGTGGTCAATGTGAGGCGACGACCTGAAGTCGATGATTTGAATGGGCACTGACTATCAAATTGTGGCCTTTGTGTCCTTGTTTCTGGATTTCCAAAAGAGCGCTCATCTCAAGGAAGAGTGGGAGGTGCTGAAGGCTCGCCACCAGAGAGTTCATGAAGCTGTCGCTCAGCTTGTCGACAATGTCTCGATCGTTTCGGACGTTGTGACACCTTATTACAGGAAGTTTGCCTCAACGCTTTGGCTGACCGCAGATGTGGAGTGTGATGACGTGGCTGCTCAAGTGGCAGAAGTCGTTGCTCCGCTCGCGGATGAACTTGATGCAGAATTTTCTCTGGTCAAGGGAATGAAAACCGACTCACCCAGTTGTGACGACATCTGGGCACGTGGCTGGACCCAATGGAGTCAGACCTTCCAGCCGACATTCGAACCCAAGTGGGAGCGACTTGAGCGTGGATTTGATCTCAGCCGTGATCGGTATCGTGAGTATCTGGCAAGCGTGAATATCAATCCACCAGAGGTTGAACTGAAGGATCGCACCACAGGCCGAACATTCGACAGCGAGATTGATGAGTTGCTGGCCCTTGTTCCTCCTCCAACGGTGCTTGTACATCCGGGAAGCGAAGGAGAGTGGAATGACATCTCATCTCATATCGAAGAAGACATCCCAGAGGATCTTGTGACACTTTCCCTCTACTATGGATCTGGATGGTTTCAGCAGGGTTTCTTTTCAATGGGAATTCACAATGTATTTCGACCGCACTTTGCCGAGATTGTGCAGTACCGCCGCATGATTTTTGAAAGCTCGAAGAAGGTCGGACAGGCAGAAGGCGACGGGGTCATTGAAATCGGTTCGTTTGAATGGGACACAGATGATCAAGGTGGGCCGGGGCACATCTGGTGGCGAGTGGAAGCAGGCAAGGATGAGTGGCCAATCATGATCTCGTGCGAGTTCTTCCCGAAAAGACAATTTGACATGCCTTTGATCCCGTTCTTGTTGAAGCTGTTTCGCAACGAACTGTCCATCGAGAGAGTTCCATTCTTTACCGACCTCGCGTTCCGAAATGACGGTTGGTCGGGCTCGTAGTGGATGGAAGTCTACAACGCTGGGGCTCCCGCTGGTCGCGACACCCCAGCCTTCTCCTAAGCATCATCCCTGCGACCGAAGCGATGGTCGCGATCACGATCGCCGACCATTGGCTGCGCTGGAAGGGGCAGTGCCCGTAGACGCAGGGCCATCCTCTTCGCTGCTGACCCTGCCACCCATTCCATCACCGCAACGATTCTTCTGGCACTCAGTGAGCATCACAGCAAGGTCAACGGGTTGACGCGTGTCTCCAATGGGAATGTGACCGGGCTGTCCATGCGTGCTGACTCGAAGATGGCGGCGGTCATCTCAACGACGCGGCGAGCTTCGTACATGTTGCACTTGGGGTCGCGTTGGTCCTCGATGGCACTCAGCAGATCGTCGATGGCATAGAGGTGTCGGTGGCCAGTCTTTTCACCGGAGAGAGGTTCGGGTTTACCGATGCCCGCTGTCGTGACGAGTTGCCAGTTCTTGCCGCTTCGTCCGGGGGACCAACTGGAGTCCTGGAGGATATGGACCTGCGGCAGCGTCCCCTCGACGATTTCCAGGACTCCCTGCGAACCGAAGATTTGCAGGCCATAGCGAGGGGGGCTGCCCGCCTGATTGCGGTAGGACTGCCACGTCATCGTGATGCCCTGTTTGAGACAATACGTGGCACGGATAGCATCACCGGCCAGCGGACCGATGCCCTCGTTCCCCTCGTAGACATGCTCCTTACGAATCGGCTCGCCCTCCTGCAACACGCTGGCGAAGCACCACTCCGGGTCGTAACCGAGGGCGAGAGAAAGGTCGAGCATGTGTGAGCCAAGCACCCACAGGTCCTCTCCACCACCGCGACGGTCCTCCTTGCCGCGTGCGCGCAGTTCGAGCACGTTGCCGATGGCGCCATCCCGCATCAGTTGTTTGACGGTGGCGATGATGGGGCTGTATCGCGTGGGATGAGCGACAGCCAGTTTGGCATGTGTTCGCTCAAAGGTGGCAACGATTTCGTCCGCCTCCTTGAGGTTGCGACAGAACGGTTTCTCCATGAGGACATGCACGCCCCGCTCGCCGGCAGCGACAGCGGCATCACGATGCTGATCTAACCATCGGGGGCCGATCGCGAGAATGTCCGGCTTCACCTCGTCGAGCATCTCTCGATAGTCGGCAAACGTCTGATCAACCCCCAGTCGCTTCGCCGCGTTCGCACGACCCTCGGCATACTCATCAGCAACAGCGACGACTTCCGTCTGCGGATGATCGAGCCAGCAAACATCGATTCCGTGCCCATAGTTGCCTTTTCCAGTCCGACCAAACACGGCAACGCGATAAGTCTTCGGCATGTGAACCTCTCTGTGAATGAACTACCCATCCATTACCGACGCTTCTCAGACGAAATTCATTAGTGGTTTGGAGCTAATGGACGACGTGCTCGCCACCATAGGATTATGTAGTCCCAAGGCAACCGTGGAAACGGACAAAAATGTAGACCTCGCAAAACGAGGCGGCATGGTTCGTAGAACGGAGTCATAGCTGGATACGCGTCAGCAACGATGAGGTTCGGGAATTCACGGTTGGCAAAATGGACACTTACCCAATCTTCGCTCTCCCAAAACGTTCCCAAGAGGGCGGCGTTCAAATCGGCATCATTTGTTGTCGGCGTGATGAGATAACTGTCCCAGTACATCTCCTCCCATCGACAATCTGAAAGTTCGGCGATTCGCTCATCTCCCCGAACGACAAACCAACCAGCTTCACGACCGCAGTTCGTCTCGATCAATCGAAGTCTACGTTGATACCATTGAATCATCGTACACCGGCTTCGGTAACGAAAAGGTCAATTGTTAATTCACCCACGCATTTTGCGCCCAACGGTTGATTTCGCCAACCCACCGTTACGCCGTAACGGTTATCTTAGAACGCGTTTGAAAAGTGGTCTTGAGGTG
>JAGQPX010000287.1 GCA_020426505.1 Planctomycetaceae bacterium
TGTATGGTAGACTGTCTGCGAATGTCGCGTTCAATTGAATTCTCCCAGGCAGCTTCTCGATTCCTGACCTTCCTCCAGTCGGAGGAGAACAAGTCACCACGAACAATCCTGGCCTACACCAAATCACTGACTTTCGTTGGTACTCTGTTGGACGTGGAGCGAGTTGATCAGATCGATAAGGATGCCGTGCGTCGACTCAAAACGGCGCTCCATACGCATCGAACGAGGCAAGGGCAGGAATTGACGGTCAGCACCAGGAATCACCATCTGTCCATTTTGCGGGCATTCTTGAGGTATCTGATTCAGGAAGAGGAACTGGAGGTGCTGGCACCGGACCGCATTCGCAGGTTGCGCGAGGAGCCACGCCAGATCAAGGCACTGCGACTCGAACAACTCCAACAGCTTCTGGTAGTGCCCGACGTGACGACGACACGAGGTCTACGAGATCGAGCCCTCCTGGAATTGTTCTTCGCCACAGGGCTACGACTGGAAGAGCTGCGGATGTTGAATCGTCGAGAGATCAACTTTCAGACACGCGAGATCCCTGTCCGAGGGAAGGGGAATCGACTGAGGCTGGTCTTCCTGACGGAACCGGCCGCCGAATGGTTGCACCGCTACCTCAACACGCGGCTCGATCATCTCGACCCACTCTTCCTCCGTACGGATCGCAACGCCACATTCGCAATGCCACCGGGGGAGGAGTTCCGACTGTCCAGGTCACGGATCGGAGAGATTGTCAAACAGTATGCGGCCGCTGCGGGCATCGCGAGCAGCCCATCGCCACACACCCTCAGGCATTGCTTTGCCACCGAGCTCTTGCGCCATGGTGCAGACCTCCGCAGTGTCCAGGAACTGCTTGGCCACCAAAGTGTGACCACAACCCAGATCTATACTCACGTCACCAATCACTCGCTCAAACAAATCCACGCACGCCATCATCCGGGCAAGCGGGAAGCAGCGTAGCTCATCGGCAACAATGTTCCTTATTGCCGGTGAGGTCAGCCCTACAAATTCGATCGGAATTCAGCACGGCCAGCGACGTCTTTTCGCACAAATCTACACTTCTCATCACTTTTTTAGGGTATGGACCACTCTCTGGTAATCCATTCGATCAATGACGATCACCATTAGGCCACTCTTCGCTAATCGCCTGATCGTATGGTGCTGGCCAAATCCGGCAAATCTCTGCCATCTCATCACGAATCGCTGCTCGAATAGCAACGTCCGTTGGCTCAGCGTTCTCTGCTGCTGTCTCCAAGTAGGCCTCAGCCCGGATGCGTCGGTCGTACGCGCCTGCGTTCGCACGTGCTACTTCGTGGATCAGATCGAAGTACTCTGTGCCGCTAATGTTGGTTTCTTCGTCCATTGGGATATGGGGGAATCTATAAAAGCAATTATACCATGATTTTAGGATCAGCGCAATCGCTGAGACGCGAAGGCAACTGCATACGATCTCCACGATATCAGAGGAGCAGATTCAAAAAGACCACGATGACTGCACTCCCTGCAAAAACAAACATCCCGATTCGACTCCCGTTGATTGCTCGGTCAAATGACCGTCCTCGAACAATTCCCGAAAGTAGGCCTATGAAGCCCCCGAGTCCGTATCCGAGTGACATCCCGATGATAATTGACTGCATGAGTGAAGTGGCACAATCTTGAATCGCTGTAGAGTACTCACCCAATCGAAGACGAACGAAGAATGATGGTTCACCTACACCACTACTTAGCTGATCCGACCAAGTGAGGAGCCAAACGAGTGCGAAGAACAGAACAACTGCCAATCCGAGGTGTAAATTGAACGCTAATGCTCGACCTTCCTGTCTGGCAAGACGCAAGAATATGTTTCCTAGGACGATGATTGCAGAATACAATATGAAAATACCACCTATCGCCTCGACTTCAACTGGAGACCGGGTGACGTGCTTCGGGTTTTTCGGAC
>JAGQPX010000288.1 GCA_020426505.1 Planctomycetaceae bacterium
AGGAGCCACGAGCGGCCAAAGTGGGTACAGTTTTGAGAAGTGTCCCCATATGACTAGGCAGTCTGAGAGGACTTTTTCGGAGGCGATTCCCGCCCTCTCCGCCTCCTCGGAAATCACTTTTGAAACGGGCTGCTTTCGGTGTCCAAGCCCTGTACAACGAATGTGTTCTCCACGTTCAAACTAAAGATCGACACCATGCTCAGATGGCCAGGTTTTTCCACCCACTGCTGGGGTTGATTGACTCGGCCACGGACAAAGAGCTCGCCCGGCATGCGCAGTTCCTGAAGAACGCGAGCGAATGCTGAACCTGGGAAGAGGGGCAGCATTGAGTTTGTTGAGGTATGAACGAACAGCCAATGTGGGCGTGGAGAACAAACACCTGCTGATGGCTCGACGGAGCGAGGTGTATCTGCGGAAAGTCCTGTTCTGATTGCCACACTCTCTATAGTCGATCTGGGTGCTGGTTGCCGTCTCAATTGTGGGGGACTCGAAGGTGTAGTTCTTAGGCGTTCCTGTGAAGACAGGGACGCGGGACTCCTGTCAGTCGTGGCATGATGGCCCGAGTCAGGGAGGCGACGACGAGGATGGTCCCGACTGCCGTCACGGCGACTGGATGTAACATATAGAGGCGTGTCGAAAGTCGTCACGACCAGAACAACACCGCAGGAAAGATGCCTGCGGAGCCACTCTCGCCATGTTTCTCTGATGTCTACATGGGGGTTATGCGCCTCGATACTGCGAGGGTTTTGGGCCTTGGTACACGACTTTCATTTCCGGCGTTTCGATCGGGACCAGTCCCTGATGGATCGACTCGACTCCGGCGATCACCATGCCTGAGGTGAGCAACGTTCGCTCGACGGGATAGGGGGCTTTTTGTTCAAGGACCAGGGTTTCGATGTGTCGTGCAAGCGGGTTGAAGAAGTCGGCAGTCGTCGAACCACGATTGGGCATCGGCAAGTACATCTGACAGGACACAATCTCTCCAGTGTCACTCCGCATACCAGCATAGTTGAAGTCGCGTATCCCGGTGAGGAAGAGCGTCGTGCGAAAACCGTCGCGATGTTCAATGAAATACGCCGTCACTTTGGGCAGCGTCTGCCGCGCCCATTCGAACGTGACGGCTTGTGTCGGAAATCCCCCTTCCACCGGTAGATTATGGCTACAACACAAAGCCGACACGAACAGCCGCCGGGTTGTTTCATTGTCAGCGGCAGCGAGTCGTTCGTAGACGCGCTCGTCTTTGAGAGCGTGTACCGTCGCGATGCCGACCTCTCCGCCGTGACGACGTTCGGACATGCATTGAGCGGTTTCCAGTCCATGAATGTCAAAGCTGTCGATACCACCGTAGCAGACACAGACGCTTTCCTTCAGCGGTGCATCGAAAGGCATGTCGATCGATGGTAGTCGCCATGTCACAGGTAGAGATGAGCCCGCCAGAAACGGAAACTCCAGTCGCCGCGAATCGTTAACCATCTCCTCGCAACGTTCCCACGTCGTAGAGAGATGCTTGTCGTTGAACACTGGCACAGATCGCCCGCTAGCTTCAAAGACCTTGACGACTTCCTTGAACCATTCGTAACGGGGATACAGATGCTGGCCCTTTTCGTTGGTTGGGTAATCACCATGTTCCGCGATAATCACGACGCCATCGACGGCCAACTGTTCTCCTCCGAGCGTTAGTGCTTCGGCGATTGTGGGGAACTGCCGCAAATGGTGTCGGGCGATGCGTCCCTTGGCGAGGTCGCGTTCTGGAAACTGATCGATGAATACGGAGGCCACATCGAAGCGCGGTGCCTGCCATCGACCTTGCCACGTGTAGCCGAGCGTTTGACGATCCAGGAAGTGTTGAGCGTGCGAATACTCGCGAATGACAGTCCCCAGGAACGCGATCCGCTTCCGCCGGTGAAGTTCAGCCCCCGGCAATCGACCGGCCAACAGAGATCCGGCCGACGCCGCAGTCGCCGCAAGGAAACCACGCCGTGACAATGTCTGGGGAGTTCCCGCAACAGCCTGATTTGTACTCGGTTGGCTGGTGCAAATGGGGGATGCGTGCAGCATGGAAGAAGGCTCCATTATTGAGGGGCTAGAGCATTTGTTAACTCTCTGTATTGCAGCGTTC
>JAGQPX010000289.1 GCA_020426505.1 Planctomycetaceae bacterium
ACACTTATCCGTCCCCCGCTATAGTTCAGGCAACAATGGTTCAAGCCAGTCGGGGCCCCGGTACCTGAAGGTTGTGTAAACATGATGACCATCTAAAGCATTCATGGTCGAATCAAGACGCCACGACCGATAGCTGATGATGGCCGTCGGGATCGCAATGATCAGTGCCAGTATCCCCGTCAGTACCCAAAACAATCTACTGCTGCGAGATGTCATTCGCACCTCCGAGAGTCAGCCTCAAACGTACGTCTCTTGCAGTTCACTCTCCGCGGCAAGAATCGGTTCGAGCATCTTCTCGATTTCAGATTCCTCGTCTTTTGTGAGCCGTCGCTGTGGCAGGCGGGGAGCCCCGAAGTCGTGGCCGAGGTGTTTGAGGCCGTGTTTGAGCATGCTGATGTTGTAACTGTCGCCCGCGCGGCCTCGGTAGTCTTCGATGGGGATGATCAACTGCTGGAGTCGCATGCCCTCGGCCATGTCGCCGGCGGTGAAGGCGGCGTGCATCGCGAGCGTGAGACGTGGGCAGAGGTTGCCGGCGCCGGTCGTGTAACCGGGAGCGCCGGCGAGCATGTAGTACGGAGCGAATCGCTCGGCTGAGCCGCACAACCATTCAACCCGGCCACCGTCAGCGAGCACGGTCGTGCGGAACCGGTGCATGTTGTTGACGGCATACTTGACGCCGATCACCAGTGGGTGGTCGGCCACTTCCAGCAGCAGTTTTTCCGAGGGAATGTCCCCCTTCTTGTAGATCAACGCCGGAGCAGAGACAGATTCGAGAACCGAGTGGTAGTAATCACGGGCTCCTTCATCGCACAGATACGGATGGGCGAACGGCATGAACATCACGCCGTCGGCTCCCAACTCCATACTGCGGACGCCAATGTCGATCGCGTGCTGGGGTTGCAGTCCGATGGGGGCGAACACGAGTGCATCATCGCTACTGGCCTCGACCGTCACCCGCACAATCTCGACAATCTCGTCAGCGGAAAGGCTGTGAAATTCGCTCGTCCCTGCTCCGGGAAGGAACACTTTCATCCCCTCGGCGGACATCCGCGAAGTGTGCTCGGCCTGAGCCTCCAGATTGAGCGTTCCATCCTCGTTGTATGCGGTCAGAGGAACAAGATGCACGGTCCGCAACAAGTGCTGTTCGAATGGCTGGCTCACAGATCGGTTTCCTGATACGAGAGGATGCCGCGTACTGGGCGACGGAATGCTGGCCCCCTTGTAAAGCGGTGAAGTGAACGGGTCAAGCAACACCGTTCAATGACGCATCAGCCTGGGCAGGCTCGTCAACGAAGGTGACACCGATCGCTGTAAACCGTTTACAGTGAGTTGAACGGCGCACAAAACTCGACAACGCCCACTGCGAACGCAAATCCATCGCCCGGAAAACGGACCATTGCGATTTGGTGACTCGTTTTCCCAGACGTCGCCACGGACGCTCAACTGCGTTGCAGCGATCCGATGATCCGGAACGGAACGACGCAACCGACCAACCCATCTCGGTCGTGCTCGACACATATTCGCCCGGCTTGCAATCTTCCATGTTCGGCGAAATACTCCGTGTTGGACCCCTTCAACAGACGCCTGTCGAAGGCTCACAAACACAACTCCTCGCGAGAGTGGCGAAATTGGCAGACGCGCTGGATTTAGGATCCAGTGGGGCAACCCGTGCAGGTTCGAGTCCTGTCTCTCGCACTTATTGATATCAAACGACTTACAACGCTCCTCAGCTTTGCGTTGTGACTCCGATTCATGCCGATGAGCCATCGGCGCAACAAATGCGCAACACAATGGCTTTCGCATGGCGCTCACGTCGATGTTCTTTGTCTGATTCCAGGCGTACGATTCTCCGCTCGAAACAGGTCGGGCGAACCGAGAACGAAGCCGGGAATGACGCTCGTGGCCAGCATTCGCAAAGATCAACGGAGTGGCCGATACCTCGTCTGCTTTCGTTTCGCTGGCAGGCAGTACCAACGCGCACTCAAAACCACGAACCGTAAAGCCGCGTTGGCTCAAGCATCACGGGTCGATGACACCATCCAACTCGTGTCGCGTGGTCGCTTGGAAATGCCATCAAACATCGATCCCGCAGAGTTCATCCTCTCCGACGGAAGACTCTCCCAACCGCGACAAGCGAACGCCCCACTCAATCTCACCGAACTCTTCGATCTTTACTTCAACTCGCTACCGGCAGGTGCAAAGGAAGAAGCGACAATCGCTGGAGAGAAACTGCATAAGCGACACATCCTCAATCACATCAATGGATCCCGAATCGTCGTCTCACTGACAACGTCTGACCTGCAGCTCTATATGACGAAACGTCTGGAATGCACATGGAACGGGAAGCCAATCACCGTCGACACAATCAAGAAGGAATTGACGACCTTTCGTCTGATTTGGAACTGGGCCGAGAGACAGGGACATCTGACGGGACGTTGTCCGACACACGGCATTACCTATCCAAAGCGGGATGCCAAGCCGCCCTTCATGACCTCTGCTGATATCGAGCAGATCATCGCTCGCGGCGGATTGACTAAAGAGCAAGAAAGGCAGCTTTGGGAATGTCTCTTTCTCGACGCGGGGGAAGTCGAGAGTTTGTTAGACGATGTCCGTGAACAGGCGATTCAACCGTTTGTCTACCCGATGCTTCTCTTTGCGGCTCATACCGGGGCTCGGCGTAGCGAGATTTTGCGGTCTCAGATTGATGATCTCGATTTCCAACTCAGGCTGGTACTGATCCGTGAGAAGAAACGAAGCCGTACACATGCGACGACATTTCGCCGAGTCCCTATGACAAACCGTTTCTATAGAGACATGAGAGAATGGATCGCCCTCCATCCTGGTGGTCAGTTTACAATTGCTCAGGCCGCAGGTGCTGTTCGTGGACATGCCCGACGTGAAAATCCAACCGGATTGACCGTCAATGAAGGCACCGATCACTTCAAGCGAACGATTCACAAGACGAAATGGAAGGGCAAGCTCAAGGGCTTCCATACGCTGCGTCACTCCTTTGCCTCGAACGCGGCTGCCGCCGGTGTCGAGCAAGGCATGATCGACACCTGGATGGGGCATCAAACGGAGGAGATGCGAAACCGTTACCGACACTTGTTTCCCAAACAGCAGCAGTCGGCCATCGACCGTATCTTCTCTGACCACCACGTCGCATGACTTCCTTCTCCGTCTGTGTTATTTGCACAGATGCGCGCGTGGATTCCGATCATTCTCATGCTGATTTCGAGTAGTCGACATCACCGTCTCTGATGGATGGAGTTGCAGACTTTTTCTATCAGAGATCGGTGGTGCTGAAGGTTTTGAACAGGTTCAAAACGGTTGACTCCTTTGGTGCGATGGGCACGGGGCCTGCGCGAGGACTGATGCTCAGTCTTCGCCACGGCTGCGTGGTTCCATCGAATCCTTGAGGAGACTCAACCATGACCACTCTCACCCAGGCTCACGACGAACTGTTCTCACGTGGACCGGACGAATGCTTTGATTCGTTCGAGACCCTGTATGAACATTGCGACACCCAGAAGCGGAACTCCAATGGACTGTGGGAGCCGTGGG
>JAGQPX010000055.1 GCA_020426505.1 Planctomycetaceae bacterium
GATCAGTTTTTCAAAGGCAGACCATTGTTATCCCTCGTCCTTCTTGGCGTCGCCGCGGGCGAAGATGCTGGCGACGTATTGCAGGACGTCGGTCGCTGACTCTTCGTTGTAACCGTAGTTGCGGATCAGGCGGGACTTGACAATGTCGATCTTCTCCTGGGTGTCTGCGTCGACGACGTTTGAGACGAGGGACGTGAGTTTGATCGTGTCCTTCTGGTCCTCGAAGAGTTTCATTTCGAGGGCCTTCTGCAGACGTTCGTTGGTGCGGTAGTCGAATGTCTTGCCGTCGATGGCGAGCGCGCCGATGTAGTTCATGATCTCGCGGCGGAAGTCATCCATGCGAGATTCGGGGATGTCGATCTTCTCTTCAATCGACCGCATCAGGCGTTCATCCGGTTCCTCGTCCTCGCCGGTGAACTTGTTCTTGACCTTCTCGCGTTGTGTGTAGGCCTTGACGTTGTCGATGTAGTTGCCGCACAGGCGGGTGAGGGCGTCCTCGTCCGCTGCGATGGCTCGCTGGACTTCGTTCTTCACGATGTCCGTGTACTCCTCCTTGACCATCGAGATCAACTGGCGGTAGTGCTCGCGTTCCTCCTCGCTGCCGATGAGCGAGTGATGCTTGAGTCCGCCTTCGAGTTCGTTCATCACCATGAATGGGTTAAGGCTGGTCGCTTCCGTGTTGACCACGAGAGCGTTCGAGATCTTGTCCTGCACGTAGCGGGGCGAGATCCCTTCGAGTCCTTCGTGCCGGGCTTCCTTGCGAAGCTGCTTGACGTTCTCTGAAGTGAAGCCTGGCAGGCTTTTGCCATTGTAGAGCTTCATCTTTTGCAGCAGCGTCAGACCATGATGCTTGGGCTGTTCGAGGCGTGTGAGGAGTCCCCACATGGCTGCGACTTCGAGCGTGTGCGGAGCGATGTGTTTGCCCCGGACGCGTTCATTGTTGTAGTCCTTCTGGTAGATTTTGATCTCTTCGTTGAGGACCGTGACATACGGGATGTCGATCTTGATCGTTCGATCGCGGAGTGCCTCCATGAACTCGTTGGACTGGAGCTTGCGGTACTCGGGTTCGTTGGTGTGACCGATGATGACCGTGTCGATGTCGGTCTGTGCGAACTTCTTCGGTTTGATCTTGTGTTCCTGCGACGCACCGAGCAGGTCGTACAGGAAGGCGACGTCCAGCTTGAGGACTTCGATGAACTCGATCAGACCCCGGTTGGCGACGTTGAATTCGCCGTCGAAGTTGAATGCGCGGGGGTCGGACTCGGTGCCGTACTCTGCGATCTTGCGATAGTTGATGTCGCCGGTGAGTTCGGTGCTGTCCTGGTTCTTCTCGTCCTTGGGTTGGAATGTGCCGATACCGATGCGGTCCTGCTCCGAGAGGAAGACGCGTTTGACGACGATCGTGTCGAGGACTTTGCTCCAATCTCCGTCGTACTTCTCCATGCGGTCTTGGAAGTACCAGCGGGAGAGCGGACAAACATCGCCTTCGATCTCGATCGGGTAGCCGTCGTCACTGCGACCTTCGTTGAGAGCCACCACGACATCCGCACGTTGATCTTTGGGGAAGAGTTGCAACGGTTCGCTGTTCATCGGGTCCCAGGTAATTGACCCGTCGTCTTCCTTCCAGCCGAAGGTGTAGAGGGCTCCCTTATCGGTGCGGCTGTAACGTTCGGCTCCCCTTTTGAGGAGCCTCGCAATCGTCGACTTGGATGAGCCCACGGGGCCATGCAACAGGAGCACGCGACGTTCGGTGCCGTACTTCATCGCAGCGGATTTGAACACGTTGACGAGTTCCATCAACGGACGGGTGAGACCGAAGATGGCATCGTGCCCGTTGTTGTGCGGATCGTCGAAGAACTTGTAGCGGACGTAATCCTTCCGCCCTTCGACCGGATATGTCCCCTCGTCCATGATCATGTCGTACAACCGCTGATAGGCGGTGCGAGCGACATCCGGGTTCGCCTTCACGATGTCGAGATACTCGGCAAACGTCCCCTGCCAGTGCTCCTGTCGGTACTGTTCGGGAGACTGCTTTTTCGAAATCTTGTCGAGTAATGCTTGTCCGGTCGTCATCAAACAACTCCCTGGGATTCCCGACAGATGGTGGGTCGTCTCTCACCCTCGCGATTCGATGTCCGTCGTCACAGCCGCCCATTCTCTCGTGCAAACTGCATCCCGCGGGACCAACCGCGTGGAGTTGAGGTTCGCGCAGCAAAAATCCGCGCAGACTCCCAAGTGCTCCAGCAGCGTGTGGTCGAAGGAAGAGAAAGGCGACCGTCCATGGTCAGACACCAAATTGCCAAACAGCGGAAGGTGTCGAGTCATCGCGTCGGGCGGCGATGTCTCGGCCCCCGGTCGACCGTATCCGTCAGGCCGACACGGGGTTCAGGCAGAGGAATTATTCCCGGTTGTCCAGAATGGGGCAAGACCAATTGTTCAGCGGGTTCGACGTATGTCGCGAATCGACAGGGTTTTTCGACGATTCGTGGTAGCTGAACTCGCCAGAGTTCAGACGTGCAAGATGGCTGAATTCTGGCGAATCCAGCTACTGAGGATCGGACGCTACGACAAATCAACCACTCTGCGGCAGGTCCATCAGGCGGCCGAATCGTTCGAGGACTTGTCTTTTGAGGGCCGCGAATTCGGGGGTGTCGAAGTCGCCCGAGTCGACGAGAGAGAACGCTTCGCGGCGGGCTTCGTCGAGGATATTGATGTCTCGTGTCAGACTCGCGACCGGCAGCGGCATGTCACCATGTTGCCGTGTGCCGAGCACGTCTCCCGGTCCACGGATTTCGAAGTCGACCTCCGCGATGCGGAAGCCGTCGGCTGTCGACTCGAGTGCGTGCAACCGTTGAGCCGCGTCGGGGGCGGATGACTCCGAGAAGAGGAAGCAGTAACCCTGATACGATCCCCGCGCGATGCGGCCTCGCAGTTGGTGCAACTGTGAAAGCCCGAACCGCTCCGCGTCGAGGACGATCATCAGCGTCGCGTTGGGCACGTCGACGCCGACTTCAATCACGGTGGTCGAGACAAGTACGTGCAACTCGCCGTCACGGAACCGGTCCATCACGACGGCTCGCTCCTTGCGGTCCATCTGTCCATGCACGAGACCGACCTCGAAGTCGGGGAGTGCCTTCGCCACTCGCTCGTGGATCACATCCGCTCCACGTGGCCCGTCATCGCTTGCGGTTTCGCCTTTGACCAGCGGGCAGACGATGTATGCTTGTCGCCCCTCAGCGAGTTGTTTCTTCACGAAGTCCCATGCCTTCTGTCGCGGGGCGTCTCCTGTGATGCGGCAGGTCACGACCCGCTGCCGACCGGGAGGCTGATCGGTCATTAACGACAGGTCAAGATCACCAAACTGTGTGAGGCACAAGCTGCGGGGGATGGGGGTCGCTGTCATCACAAGTACATGCGGGTTGTGATCGCCCGACGAGATGTGTGCCCGTTGCATCACACCGAACTTGTGTTGCTCGTCGATCACCGCGACGCCCAGTTTGGCGAACTCGACATCCTTCTGGATGACGGCTTGCGTGCCGATGACGAGTTCCGCATCGCCTGTTCTGATTGCCTCCAATGTGTTCCGGCGCTGGGCAGGGGAGAGACTCCCGGTCAGTAGCGACCGTTTGACGCGACTGCGTTTGAGAATCGTGTCGATGGTGTCGAAGTGTTGCAGTGCGAGTAGTTCGGTCGGTGCCATCAGTACGGCTTGATACCCACAAGCGACGGCGACCAGCATCGCATACACGGCGACGACCGTCTTGCCAGCTCCGACGTCCGCCTGTAGTAAACGGTGCATGGCTTCGCCCGATTGCAGGTCGCGGACGATGTCTCGAATAGCAGCGTCCTGTCCCTCAGTGAAGCGGAACGGGAACAGTCGACGAATGCGGGCGTCGATCTTCGCTGTCGCGATCATGACGGAGGCTTCGTCGTCATGCTTCCATGCTCGACGCCGCAACGCGAGAGCGAGTTGAAACTCGAACAGATCGTCGAACAGCACCCGATGCCGAGCCGATTCGTACGCCTCCATCGTTCGCGGTACGTGCAGTTGCTTGATCGCCTCCGAGAGCTTCGGCAACTGGTGTGCTTCCCGATACGATGCGGGGATTGCATCGGGGATGTTCTCCGCGAAGTCCTCAGCAGCGTGACGAGTCATCCGCCGCATCTCGTGCATGCGGATGCCTTCGGTCAGCCCGTAACGGGGCAGCAGGCCGGCTCCCTTCTCAGCGGGCGAGTCGCCGTCGTCCTGTTCAAGCCATTGCACGCGCGGATGATTGAACTCCCAGCGTCCCTGATGCCGCTTCGGTTTGCCGGTGAAGAGCACCGAGGTGCCGGTGAGCAACCGCTTGCGCATCCAGGGTTGACTGAACCACACACCCCGCACGTACTCACCCTTGCCGCAGTCGAGCAGGGCTGCGGTGATCGTCTTGCCGCCCGAAGTTTGCCGCGCATCGACGTCGACGACTTCACCTCGCACGGTCTGTTCGACCTTCTCGACCAGGTCGTCCGGTTGTTTGAGGTCGGTGAGGTCGAGAATGTCGCGGGGCAGACGCCACAACAGATCGCGGACCGTGCGGATGTCGAGCTTGGCCAGCAACTCGGCACGCTGCGGTCCGACCCCACGCACAAACTGCACGGGCGTGTCGAGCGGATTGTCGTGCGTTGTGAGTGTCATCGTCTAACCTTGTTCCCAACCTCTGTTTGGGAACGAGGGATCTGAGATTTCATAATCGTGTGTTGAGAGCGAACGTCGCCTCTCGTTTATCTCCGTAGGAACATCATGACACACAGCTGACTGAGACGCACGCGTCGGTTCGAGTTCTGCAACCGGCGACTCTCGTGCGGTGAGCGGCTGCACGTTCCACGGTCACACCAACGGGTCCACCTTCTTCGGGCCTCCTGCATACAACGAGAAACTCGCTTCGTGTTAAGTCACTGGGCTTGCAGTGCGCTCAGCGTACGGATCTTGACAACTCACTTGAATGGGGAAGACATCATGGCATTCTGGCAAAACGATCGACGTTCTCGAAGCCGCCGTCGTCCGACGAACAACCCCCCCGCACAGGTGGAGTCCTTCGAGGGTCGGGTGCTGCTCGCAGGTGTGACCGATGACGGATCGGTAATTGACCAAAACACACTCAATAGTCTCGCAGCTCTCCAGGAGTTCGCTTCGATTGATGGGACCGGGAACAACATCGACAACCCGGAACTGGGTAGCACTGATGAGGCACTGTTGCGAGTGGCAAGTGCTGAGTACGAGGACGGCCTCTCCAGCCCAGCCGGTGCAGACCGACCGAGCGCCCGCGAGGTCAGCAATGCCATCGCAGCGGTCGACTCACTGGCGGAGAACGACCGTTACCTCACCGACTTCCTCTGGATCTGGGGCCAGTTCATCGATCACGACATTGACCTCACGGAGAACGCTGACCCGGCTGAGGCACTGCCGATTGAGGTTCCCGCCAGTGACCCGTTCTTCGATCCGTTCGGCACGGGAACTGAGACAATCGGTTTCAATCGATCGATCTCGGAAGTCGACGCGGACGGCGTGCGGCAGCAGATCAATGAGATCACGTCATTCCTGGACGGCTCCGTCATCTACGGCTCCGATCAGGAACGGGCGGATGAGTTGCGGACGTTTGAAGGGGGGCTGCTGAAGACGAGCGACGGCGACCTGCTTCCCTTCAACGAGGCGGGCCTGCCAAACGCGGGCGGCACGTCCGAATCGCTGTTCCTCGCAGGGGATGTGCGGGCCAACGAGAACGTCGCCCTCTCATCGATGCACACCATCTGGGTGCGTGAGCATAACCGCATCGCGACCGAACTGGCCTCAGAAGATCCATCGCTGACCGATGAAGAGTTGTATCAGCAGGCCCGCGCGATCGTTACCGGGGAGTTGCAAGCGATCACGTACAACGAGTTCCTCCCTGCCCTGCTCGGCTTCGATGCGATCAGCGAATATCAGGGTTATGATCCGACGGTTGATCCGAGTATCAGCAACCTGTTCTCGACAGCCGCGTATCGCTTCGGGCACAGTCTGCTTTCACCCGAACTGCAACGATTGAACAGTGACGGCAGTGTCGCTGCGGAAGGGAACATCGCGCTACAGGATGCGTTTTTCAGCCCGGATGAGTTGATCGGCAATGGTGTCGACTCACTCCTTCAGGGAGCCGCGACACAACTCGCACAGGAGTTGGATAATCAAGTCGTTGATGACGTCCGCAACTTCCTGTTCGGCCCTCCGGGGGCGGGCGGGTTTGATCTCGCATCGCTCAACATCCAGCGCGGCCGCGATCATGGTCTGCCGGATTACAATCAGGCCCGCATTGACCTCGGCCTCGAACCGGTGACGAGTTTCGCGGACATCACCTCTGACGCTGATCTCGCAGCTCGTCTGGAAGAAGTGTACGGCGACGTCAATAACATCGACGTCTGGGTCGGCGGAC
>JAGQPX010000056.1 GCA_020426505.1 Planctomycetaceae bacterium
CCTTGGGCCAGACGACCTCGACCACGCGGGTACCCGCTTCCACGAGTCTGCGTGCGAGCAGCAACGACTGACCAAACGTGTTGCGGCCGTACTGGTCCCTGATCTCGCGTGACTCCTGCTCGAGCGCAAAGGCATCACGCGCACGACCGGAGGCGATGAGTGAGAGGGCCTGATCATAGTAGGCGTTCAGGTTGTAATCCTTCACTGCGCGATCGACTTCGGGCATCCCTTCGTTGATGACGGTTCGCAGCTTAGCACGCCGCTTCATGCGGTCGCCGTAGACGTCTGCCCGCATCTCCAGATCGGAGACGTTGATGCGATCCATCTTGTTCATGTCGAGGTCATCCCCCGGCGGGTACAAGTAGTAGGGATCGTACGCCTTGCCGAGGAAGCCCGCTGTGCCTCCCTTGCCGACGACGTTGCTCTCCTGCAGTGGGCGCGGGAGCATGACGAAGGGGAGCATGGGCTCCTGCGGCGGCTTGAGGCGGATGATGTTCGAGCCGAAGTTCGGGAAGTCCTTCGGGCTGGGCGGCTCCAACTGGCCGGACGGGCTGACCTTGTCCGTCGTGTAGCCGGTCATCATTTGGTAGATGGCGGCGGTGTGATTGAACAGACCGTTCGGCGTGTAGCTCATCGACCGGATGAGGGTCGCCTTGTCGATGACCTGTGCGAGCTTGGGGAGGTTCTCGGTGAACTTCACGCCGGGGATTTTGGTGTCGATGTTGCTGAACGCCGACTTGACGTTGTCCGGCACGTTCTCCTTCGGGTCCCACAGGTCAAGGTGACTCGGTCCGCCCTGGAGATAGACGAGGACGACACTCTTCGCCTTGCCCCATCCGCCTGCACCGACGATGGCTTCCTTCGCCTGAGCGGATTGCAACTGGAGCATCGATCCCAGCGAAAGCCCGAGCATGCTGGAGCCACCGACCCGCAACACGTCTCGACGCGAGACACCAAGGTGAGAGTCACACAGGTCTTGACCGGGTTGTCCGGGAATGCGAATCATCATGAGCAGACGTCTCCTAATGGAGGGTGGATGGCCTCAATCAGTGTAACAAGGTTGAATCAGCGGTTAAACAGGAAAGCCGGGCTGTTGATGAGGGCCCAGGCGAGGTCCTGGGCGGCGGTCAGTCGGGCGTGCTGGAGTTGTTCTTCGCTGAGCTTGACGGCTCTTTGCAGCCGAACGAGTTGCGGGTCCGGCGCGAGTGGCTGACACTCCAGTTCGATTTTCGCTTCCCGTTCGACAATTCCGGGATCAACCGGGCGAGGGAGTTTGCTTTTGTTGAGGGCCAGTTCCTTTGGTCGACGCTCGGTGTCTTGAGTCTTGAACCAGTCCAGCAGTTGCTGTTGCTGCTCGTCACTTCGTGCCTCCCGAACGACGGCCAGTATCTGGTCGATTTCACGAGGTAAGCCGAACTCCAACGGATTCTCAGCGTCCGTGACCGAGATGCGGAACCGACCCAGGACGTGCTTGTTACTTGAGAAGCGATGATCCATTGCAATCGTCAGCCGCGTTGCCTGCTCGAGTGTGAGCGGTTCCTTGAGAGAGAACACGGCGACATGATCGACGCCGTTTTGTGGTGAGATTGCCCAGCCGTCATCGTTGCCGTCGCGTTTACCGTTGATTGCTTTCGTCGCAGGAAAGTTCTCCTGTGAGAAGTCGGCTTTGGCATCAGCAAAGTCGATGCGCTGTTTTTCATCGGGCTTGGCGACTGTTGCCCATTGGGCCAGTAACTCCGTCAGCACGAAGTTTCCGTCGTCGGCAAGACCGGGACCGAATGACGAAAGGGATTCGTGTGTGAGGGCTTCGAGCTTGATGCCCGTGATCCGCCGGAGGTTTGTCTCTGCGACGATCTCGAACTCCGTCCGCTGATTCGTCGTGCCGCTGGCAAGGATCGACAGGTCGAACTGCTTGGTCAGAGCGATTTCACTGCTGGATTTGAGCGAGACCGGATCGAGCGGGACCCAAGTGATCGAACGGCGGTACTCGTTCTCCCACTTGGTGAACGCGGCGGTGAGCTGCGCATCGTCGTAGGACTTGAGTTCCTGATCCAACTTGGCGGTCTGCTCCTGCTGTTCCTGATCGAGTTGAGCTTCGCGTGGTGCAATCTCGGTCTTGTAGGCGTCGAGATCGGTCTGGGCTGCTGCGATGGCGGCACGCCGTTTTGCTTCACGCTCGGCGATCACCGGAGCGAGCTGCTCTTCGTAGGCTTTGAGTTCAGCCACGAGTGCGGCGTGTTCGTCGTCCAATTGCTCGCGAAGCTGCTGGGCCGCTTCGATCTCATCTGCACGAGCCGGTCGGTTGAGGATTCGCAGGAACAACTCCTCGGTCAGCCTCTGATCATCGGGCTGTGTGGCGACGAGTTGAGCGATCGCGTTCCCCTCCTGTGAGATGGCGTCGCTGACGGTCGGGCCATTCATCAGGGCCATCACCGGACCGAGTTGCAGGTCATGGGAACGTTCACATTCACATGCACTCTCGCGAGCCGGTCGACCGAGATTGGCGAGGAAGTTGTCGGCCAACTCGGTCCCTGCATCGGCCAAAGCGGCTGCCCGCGTCCCTTCCGGGACGCCCGGAATGTGCATCTTCGATCCGGTCACTGTGTAAACAGAGTCGTAGAGCACTTCGGCCGGCAGACGACGAGCGACAGCATGTGAGTAGTTGATCGTATCGTCGGCGTTCCATTCGTTAGTGCCGATCGAGAGCTGATACGTGCGGCTCTTGCAGATCGTCCGCATCAGTTCCTGGACATTGAAGTCCGAGTGGACAAACTCGCCTCCCAGCCAGTCCAGCAACTCAGGATTCGTCGGCGGATTGCCGGCCCGGATGTCGTCCAAAGGCTCGATCATCCCGACGCCCATCAGGTATCCCCAGACGCGGTTGACGTAGCTCTCGACAAAGTAGAAGTTGTCCTGCGAGGTGATCCACTGGGCCAGTTGCTGGCGACGGGTCGCCTCTTCGCTGATCGAGAAGTCGACGTCATAAGGGAACGCCGGTGCAGTGACATTTCCGGTGCGGTCGTGCTTGATCTCTCCTTCGGGCTTCTCGAAGACGACCTCATACAACGGCTTGGCTCCTTCGACAGCCGTGCCGCCGATCTTCTGGTCACCACTGGCATCGTCCTTCTTCAGACCGACGCGGGCGAAAAAGGCAGCAGTCTCGTAGTACTGGTCCTGCGTCCATCGCTCGAACGGATGGTCGTGACATTTGTTGCAATTGAAGCGGACGCCGAGGAACAGGTGCGTCGTGTTCTCCATCATGGCATCCGGTTCGCGGAGAATCTTGTAGTAGGACGCAGCCGGGTTCTCCTTGTTCGATCCCTCAGCGGTCAGCACCTGATAGCAGAACTCGTCGTAAGGCGTGTTGTCGGCGACCTGCGTGCGAATCCAGTTGCGGAACGACTCAGCTCCCGGCTTGCCGAGGAACTTGCTGTTGACCTGGAGCAGGTCGGCCCACTTGTTGGTCCAGTAGGTGATGTACTCGTCACTGCCGATCAGCTTGTCGACGAGTTCGTCCCGCTTGACGCGAGTCACACGATCGTCACCAAGGAATGTCTTCACCTGTTCGGCGGAAGGCGGAAGGCCGGTGAGGTCGAGATACACACGGCGAATGAACTCCGCATCCGTACACAGCCCGGAAGGAGTGATCTTCATCCGCTCCCACTTGTCGGCGACAAGCTCGTCGAGGTGACTCCATGTCTCAGGCGCTTCCCACACAAAACCGGACCGGTCTCCCATTGCGGTGACGGTCGTTGCGGCGTAGGCGCCCTCGAATCGAGCGAGCATCGGAGCTTCACCACGCCGGAGCGTCGTCACAACGCCGGCTACGTTGACCGCTGCGATGTCTGTGTTGCCGCTGTCCACGAATGACTCGGCCGTCACATCCCGTCGCGATCCATCGGTGTAGGTCGCGACGACTCGCATCTGCTGTTTGCCGCCGATCTTCTGAATGACCGGATTGGTCGGTTGCAGTTCGATGCTTGCGACTCGCGGGGCATCGAGGTCCAGTTTGGCTCCCTCTGCGATCCAGCGACGGATGATCTCGTAGTACTTCTCACCCGGTTTGGTGAGTTGCCCACCAACGTGAGGCACAGCACCGGTCGCCTTAAGCAGCATCAGACTGTCGTCGGGCGATGCGAGGTTGACACGACGTGACTTCAGATCGTCAGTCCAGGCCCGTGTGTCATAAATCGGATCGTAACCCCGCAGCGAAAGCTTGAAGCCCTCTTTACCGTCCTTGGAACCGTGGCATGTGCCCGCGTTGCAACCCAGTCGGGAGATAACGGGCATCACATCCTGCACGTAACTCACCGGCTCGTCGGTCTCAGCTCCTTCGACGACGACCGGCACGCCAATCATCTGATCGCCCATCGAGACAACGAGCGCAGCGAGTCCGTCACCTTTCGCGGAGACCTGTCCGAACGGATCGGCGTGTGCCACATCACTCTGTAATACGAACTTCGACATGCGTGTGACGTCGACCGTGTCGCCCGTCGTGAGCGTGCCGTTCACCAGCAGTTGCGTATAGTCGTAGGCACCGTGGAGTTCGACGACGCTCGGCTCAACCGACAGTGAACTGAGTGATGCACCTTCGGGAAGCGACTCAGGCAGAGGTCGGTCTTCGTCCGCCTGCTGAGCTTCCGCGAGGATGCGTTCGTCACGGGGGGCATCCGGGTTGACTTTGATCGGCGACAACTCGCGAACGATCGAGCCGTCCTCCGGGTTGATGAACCGAATCGTCCCGTCGGCTCCCGCAGCCACGACGTGACTGCCGTCCGGCGTGAACTCAACCGTGTACATGCTGGCCGGGATCTCGGTCTGCGAGATGAGTTTCACTTCGGCCGTCACGAAGTCTTCCACCAGTTTGCGTTGCTCAGCGGACCAGCCTGACGCGACCTCTTCCAGAACCTTCTTGAGATCCTCAGAGATCGTGCTGTCGTACTCGCTGGAGTACACGCTGATCTGGCCCGTCCCGTCGAGACTGCTCGCGGCGACGATCCGCTTGCCATCGGGAGCGAAGTCCACTCCGAAGATGCGTCCCTTCATGGGGGGGAATCGACGGATCAGGTTCGCATTGTCGCCGATGCGGCGGACAGTCTCGCGGTTCATGCGATAGATCTGAGGCACGCCATCCGACCCGCCGACAAGTACGTGATCCTGTGAGGGATGTCGTGCAATCGCGGAGATGCCTCCTTTGAGTGCCCCAGGCGTGATCGACGTCACATTGTCGATGAACCGCTGGGTGCTGACGTCGTAAAGCTTGGTCGTCATGTCGCGGCCGACAGAAACCAGTTGTGACCCATCGACCGAGAAGACCGTGTCCAGTGCCCAGTCGTCGTGAGCTGCATTGAAGAACACCTGCTCCCCCGTCTCGCTGTTAAATGCCCGTACTGTGTTGTCGCCACAACCGACGCCGACAAGTTTGCCGTCGGGAGACCAGCTGGCGCCATAGACAGTGTCATAGGTGAGCGGGACCGACAGTGTGAGTTTCGGTGATTCCCCGAGCGTCCAGATCTGCAACTCGCCCATCCGTTCGGGGAGTCCGCCGGTGACGGCGAGGCGTTGGCCATCGGGTGAGAAGGCGACCGACTCAATGCGATCCGAAACGCCGACGAGACGGGCGACGAGTCCGCTGCCGTCGGAGTTGTGAAGGAGCACTTCATGGAACCCGGAAACGGCGAGTAACTTGCCGTCGGGGGAGAAGTCGAGGGAGGTCACGACCGGTGGTCGACTGTAGACCGGCGGATGATCCATGTCGTACCGCTGTCGCGCGTTCTCAGGCGTGTCGTCTTCTGCGCCCTGTTCGATCCACTGACGAATGAGCGTGACGTCCGTCTCAGACAACGGCGACTTGCCCTTGGGCATCTCCGCTGTTCCGTCGGTCAGCGTGATCAACTGGACGAGGTAACTCTCGTCCGGCTTGCCGGGGACGATGGCTGCCACTTCACTTTCGCCCCCCTGCACGAGGCGGGCGAACTCGGTCATCACGTACGCCCCGTTGGCCTTCGCGGGCTGATGACACCCCTGACAGTTCGCCTGAAAGATGGGGCGGATCTGTTTGTAATAGCTCACCTTCGCATCGGGTGAATCGTCAGCGAGGACTGCACCGGAGGAGAGACATGTCAGAGTCAGCAGCAGGGTCGCAAAGCGCATGATGGAAACCATTCAACCTTGTCGAACATGGCGAGACAAACGCGAGCCGGGCGGCTCAGCGGGCGGGTGGGGACGAGGTTCCGTTCAGTAGACTCCCCCCAAGATCATCCTATCCGCCACTGTTCGGCCAAACAAGCAATTCCGCCTGGGTCGACTGGGCAAACCTTCCAGACGCCCATCTCGGCTGGCCTCAGCGATTCTGCCGACCGCACAACAAGCCCAATCACTACGATCGTGAAGGGAGAGATCGGGCAACAGCCTTCAACGATTCTCTTGTATCTCGAGCAGGCGATCGTCGTATTGCAATGGCATCCAGAGCGAGAATAAATAGAACACTGATGACGCGGATCGGGCTGATGATCACGAATCGCTCCTCGCCATCACGACGAGATCGAGTGTGGCGAAGCGACTGCCTGTGCGGGGCATGGAGATGCACGCATTGACACCTTCACGAGTCTGCAAAAATCCGCCAAATCGGCGTCATCCGTGTTCCATCCTTTCCGGAATCACAACGGAGGCAATCAACGAAGCTCTCAATTGAACGGATGCTCCTTACACACCCGCAGGGGTGAGGACATTGGCCGGTGCCGTGCCAAATGTGTTATTCTGAGAGTGCATCAAGAACACTCGTTCCGAGCCCCTTCCGACTCTCTCATTGTGATGGAAAACATGTCACGCTTGCTCGTCGCCATTGCGGTGCTGCTGCTGTCGTTGTCCTCCGGGAGGGTCGAAGCCGACGTCTTCACCTACTTCGATATCGACGGCAGTTCGCAAACGGTGACCGCCCGACTGGCCGCGACGGGTGATGGGTTCCTCGTCCTCGAACTGGATGACGGACGATGGCAGCTGGTTCCCGAGTTAGCGGTGCGACAGCGCGTGCCTGGCGACGATCCAACCCCCGTCACCTGCGAGGTGATGGGCGAACGGCTGACCAAAATCTTCACGCCCGAGTTGTTCCGGGTTCGTATCAAAGATCCGTTTGTCGTCGGTCTGGTGTTGACGGCTCCACTCGATGACGAATCGGTGCCGAAGTTGGATCGCTTCTTCGACAAAGCCGTGGCGCTGCTCGAATCGGTACACGGGTCTTATGCGAAGTTCATTGACCGGATGGGTCTGCCGCTTGAGGATCCGAAGTTTCCACTGGTGATGCTGATCTTCGAGACGGATGAGGACTTCGACGAATACGCCAAGCTCACCACCGGCGGACGAGGGCTCTCTGCGGGAGCGATGGCCGGTTTTTATTCGGGCCTTTCAAACTGGCTGTCCATCCGGCTCGACGAGTGCGACTCCTTCGAGGTGCCGCTTCACGAGGCGATCCATCAGCAGGTTCACAATCGGGGTCTGCTTCAGCGTCTCGCGCCGGTGCCGGTGTGGTTTGGTGAAGGCATCGCCACGGGGTTTGAGAGCGAAGGGAATCGCGTCAAAGTTGATCCGACCCGGATGAGCCGTAACTACGGCGGCAACGCCCGGCGACAGTTCACCGTCACGTTTGCTGATGTCATCGAGAAGGACGATGCATTTCGAGGGGACGTGCTTGCGGGAGATGCATACACGCTCGCCTGGTGCCTGCATTGGTTGCTCGTGACCACAAAACCGGACGAGTACACCACATTCGTCAAGCACTTGGGCACATTGGAGCCGCTGGCGCCGAAGTCGAACGACGAACGACTCTCCGAGTTCAAGTCCATGTTCGACATCGAACCGGGCGAGTTGGAGAAGATCGTGGGGGAACAACTGGCCATCGAATCGCGAAAGACCCGCACCCCGCTCACTCCCAAGTCGCGGCCGGTCGGGCGACTGGTGACGCAGGACCAGATGGGCGTCCTTGAGTTGAGCCTCGTTGGCAGCGGGAATGCGACGCAGGGAATGGGCCGTCTGAAAAACCTTTCTCCCTTTCGGACGTTGACGTTTCATGTGCAGGTCGCTGATCAACAGTATGGAATCGCCTGGATGGCCGAGCGCGTGGCGCCCGGACGTCGTGTGAGCCTGGAAAAGCGGATCATGCCCTCCTCGCAGACTGATGGGTATGCAGTCAGCATTCGATCCGTCGTGCCGGACACGTCCGACGAACAACAGATGCGAGAGGGTTTTCAGCCGTTCTTCTCCCCCGCATCAATCAACAGCTCGAATCGACCGAACCGACCCGGACGCCCTTGAGCAGGGCCCACAGTTCGCGCCGCCACGGGACCGAAGTTTGCTCGAACCCCGCTTGCGCGAAGTATCCCAGCTGTGAGTCCGATGTTTCGTGACAGTCGTCCCCACTCACGCGCGACCCGCCAAACTCTTCAACATTTTGCTTCCGCCAACCCCTCAACGCCTCCGCCATCGCGGGTGTGACGGCCTCCGACTCGATCAGCGTTTGCATGTGCTCCGCCCAGCACTCGACTTGCTCTCGGTAAACATCATCTAACTCGGCCCGCACTTCATCACCGTTCAACAACACTCCTCCCGGTCGGAGTGAATCGAAGCATCGCTGATAACACTGCTGCTTCTCGTCCGGGTCCAAGTGATGAATGGCCGACATGCTCACGATCGCTGCTGCCGGCTGGGTGACGACCCCTCGCCAGTCCTCCTGCAAACGTCGAAAGACGAATGATGTCCGCTCGCCGAAGCGTTCGAGTCGCGAGGCCGCCAGATCGAGAAACGCCTGAGACTGATCAACAATCAACGCGGTTGTGTCCGGCCATCGGTCCAACACCCGCTCGATCAAACGTCCCGACCCGCCCCCCAGATCGACCACCAATCCGTCAGTGGCCCCAGCCCCCGCCATCTCCGCCAGAATTGCATCCTGCATTTCGACATAGTGCGGATGAACAAGGGTCGCCCCAACATTATAACCGGCAGCAAGTTCCGACTGATTCCAACGATATTCGGCCATCAAAGTCCTCCGTGAGGCTGACAAGAGCGGAGGCATCAAGGTTCGGAGCGAATTCTGCCGTTTCGATCCATCATTTATCCAACATCAGGAGAGCAATTCTCGTAGACACCTCAAGTGTCCGTCCATTCTCACTGGACGGTTGATTCCTGTGAAGGAGATGTCAGTGATTGATCTCAACAGTTTGCGACGGTCTTGCCGAGTCAGACTCACGAACATGTTGTCCGTCCTACTGCTCGCACCAACGGTCTCGCTTGCAGGGGAGGAGGACGGAAGTGGCACGAGTGTCGCCGACAAGATCGTGATCACAGGCCAGGTCACCACGGAATCCGGCTCGGTGGTTCCGTCTGCCCGGTTACAGGTGTGGACATTCAAGGACGAACCTGTCCGGCACTGGGAATTGAAAGAGTCTCCCGTCGTCAATGAAGCCGGTGCCTTTGAGGTTCAGGAGATGGATGCGCCTGCGAGCCTGCTGTTTCGTACGCAAGCAGAGGGTCTGGCCACCGGTTGGTCAACACTGGACCTCAGTGAGAGCGGAGCGACGGAGACCAGGATTGTCATGAGGCCGCCGGGGCGAGTGTCTCTGCAAGTCAACGATGAGTCCGGCCGCCCGATCTCAGGCGCCTATGTTCGCTGGATGAAGATTGACGGACCAAATGGCTCTGTGTCGCTCCCCACTCACACATTTCACGATCTCAACATGCCTCCACCAACGAGTGACGAACAGGGACTGTTGCAAATCGATGACTTGCCTTTGTCTGCCAAGCTCACCGTGGGACTGCTCCACGACGAACATGCTCCCGCTGAGGCAAAAGGGGTGAGCATCGTCGAGCAGGGAGAGCCGTCGACAGTCGTGATGAACGATGGGATCCCTCTGTCGATTCAGATCCTGACAGACGAACTGGACGCTCCGATTCAGGAAGTCACCATGGACCTGAGACATCAGCCATTCGACCATCCCTCCTCACTGGTTTATCAACAGGTGCCGCTCGACGGATCAGGGCGGGCAACGTTGCGAATCGAAGCGGGTTCGTATCGCCTGCTGCGTTTCACGCATCCCGATGCGTTCATTGGTCCGATGTTGGAGTATGATTATGACAAACAGAAGTTCCTGGAGTTTGATGCTGAAACTCCTGTGCTAACGTTCCATGCCAAGCCCATAGTGGAGGTTCAGGGAAAGCTGGTCGACATCTTGACGGGATCGCCCGTTGAAAATGGGTATGTTTCTGGCGAAACACACAGCCAGAGCAAGGAAGGCCCGTTCGCCGAATTCGTTTCTGATTGGATGTTCACCGGTTGGGGGCACACGGACGCTGAAGGGCGTTACTCACTCAAGCTGCCAGTCGGACCTGCCAGGAGTTGCTACAGGGGGAAAGGTTACACTGCTCACGCGGCCTTCCGGCATTTTGATGTTGGGACGAATGGAGTTACAGAAGCTCCGACGTTGGAGTTGATTCCCATCAGACCTGTTCATGGTCTCGTTGTCGATCCAGAGGGCGCCCCGATCAACGGCGCAATCGTGCGATTCCGAGGTGGTTGGCTCAGGTGGGCGCAGCCGGCCACGACCGATGAGCAGGGCCACTTCGAGTTAGAGGTTCCCTACATTCCCGTGGATGATGAAACAGAGAAGTTGATCGTGAGACATCCAGTTGTTGCCTTTCATCCCCGTCAGTCGAGGGTTGGCACCACCTGGGTCCATCTTGATCAGCCGAACGAAGTAGAGACTCTAAAGGTGACATTGCAGCCGACAGAGGACTGGAGTCTTATCGGCCTGTTTGAAGACGAGTTGACTCCTCGCGAACTCGGGCAGATTCGTGAGGAGGAACGTGAGGAATTGGAAAGCATGAGCCTCGTCGGGAAGCAAGCACCCGAACTTGACGGACGACAATGGCTCAACACGTCGGGACAACATTTGTCGCTCGCAGACTTCCGAGGCAAGTATGTGCTGCTGGACTTCTGGACCACGTGGTGCGGTCCCTGTCATGGTGATCTGCCCTCACTGAAGCTCCTCCAGCAACTTTACGGCGGCGAGCACTTCACCATCATCGGCGTACACGACAACTCGGTCGACCCGGACAAGATCGCAGAGCATGTCGAGAAACACGGAATGGAGAACCCGATCGTAATCGACCATTCCGATGGCCGCCTCCTCCGTGAGTACGAATCGCACGGCATCAGCGGGTACCCGAGCTACCTGCTCATCGGTCCCGACGGAAGAGTCCTGATTGAGAATCGCACAGCAGGCGGACCAAGCCTCCGCGTCTACAAGCTGGAGATCGTGAGGCAATACCTGATGGAACACATCGAGGCCGAATAGCTAACTCAGCCTCTCCTTCATACGCGCCAGTTCCTGCATGGCTTGCAGCGGTGTCATGTTGTCGAGGTTCAGGTCCTTGAGTTCGTCGACGAGTGGGTGATGTTCGGGACCGAACAGGGAGAGTTGTCGGGTGCCGTCGCGGGTGGTCTCGCGGGCGGGGATGGTGGGGCGGCCCTGTTTGTCGTGGTGATCGCTTTCCAGGGTGTCGAGGATCACGCCGGCCCGGGAGATGACACCGTACGGGACGCCTGCGATGCGGGCGACGTGGATGCCGTAACTGCGATCAGCTGCGCCGGGCACGATCTTGTGCAGAAAGATGACCTGGCCGTCCCGTTCATGGACCGCGACGTTCCAGTTGGCGACCTGCTTCAGCGTCTGTGAGAGTTCGGTCAATTCGTGATAGTGCGTGGCGAACAGCGTGCGACAGCGGACCTCATCGTGCAGGTGCTCGGTGATGGCCCACGCGAGTGAGATGCCGTCGTACGTGCTGGTGCCGCGACCGATCTCGTCGAGGATCACGAGACTACGCTCCGTCGCCGTGTTGAGAATCCGGGCTGTCTCCGTCATCTCGACCATAAACGTCGACTGTCCTTTGCCCAACTCATCACTCGCTCCGACACGCGCGAACACCCGATCCGCGATGCCGATCGTCGCCATCGCCGCCGGCACGAACGAGCCCATCTGAGCCATGACCGTGATGAGAGCCGCCTGACGAATGTACGTGCTTTTGCCCGCCATGTTGGGCCCGGTGATGAGGGCGATCGTTGCGGGTTGATAGTTGATGGTTGATGGTTGATCGATGGACGAATCGCGAGTTCCATCAACCATCGACAATAAACCATCAACTCCAAGCACAACATCGTTCGGCACGAACTCGCCCGTCGGTTGCAGCCGGTCCAACACCGGGTGCCGACCGTCGCGGATGTCGAGAATGGGTTCTTCGGTGATCGTCGGGCGACAGTAGCGTTGGGCGACAGCGAGTGTGGCAAGTGCCGTCAGCACGTCGACTTGGGCGAGTGTCTCAGCGGTCTGTTGCAGGCGACGGGTCTCCGCACAGACTCGTTCACGCAGGGCGGAGAACAGTTCCTGTTCGAGGGCGACCGCCCGTTCCTCGGCCCGCAGCACTTTTTCCTCGTACTCCTTGAGTTCGGGCGTGACGAAGCGTTCTTCGTTCTTGAGTGTCTGTTTGCGGATGTAGTCCTCGGGAACTTTATCGAGGTTGGCAGCCGTGACGCCGAGGTAGTATCCGAAGACTTTGTTGAAGCCGACCTTCAGCGACGTGATGCCTGTCCGTTTGATCTGTGTCGCCTGATACTCCGCGATCCACTGCTTGCCGCCCCGTGCAAGGTCCTTGAGATCGTCGAGGTCGGAGTTGTAACCGCTGCGGATCACGCCGCCGTCTGCGACGTTGATGGGGGGATCATCCACGAGCGCCGTCTCGATGTCGCTGCGGACTTCCGGGCAGAGATCGAGGCGGGCTTCGAGCGTGGTGAGTAACTCCGACGATCGCCCTGCGAGTTTGGCCTTCAGCTTCGGCAAGAGTGCCAATGTACGAGCAAGGGAACCGAGATCACGAGGCGATGCCCGCAGAGTGGCGACACGTCCTGCGAGACGTTGCAGATCGTACGCCTGTTCGAGCTGTTCACGAATGTCACGCATCAACAGCGAGTCGCACGTCAATTCGTCGACAGCATCCAGTCGGCGGTTGATCGCGGCTGCATCCGTCAACGGATTCGAGAGCCAGTCGGCCAGCAGCCGCGCTCCCATTGACGTGACCGTTTCGTCGATGACGCTCAACAGCGACCCCTCACGTTCTCCGCCACGCTGAGTCTGCGTCAGTTCCAGACTGCGGCGGGTCGCTTCGTCAATGAGCATCGACGAGCCGCGCCGGTGAGGTTCCAGCCGCGTGATGTGCCCGAGTGCCGACTTCTGCGTCTCCTGCACATACTCCAGCAGTGCCCCCGCAGCGGTGATCGCCGCCGACTCATCATCAAGATCAAAGCCCTCCAGCGTCTGTGTGCCGAAATGCTTGAGCAGCATGTCACGGCACGAGTTCGCAGCAAACGACCACGGCGGACGCTCGGTGAGTGTTGAGGGTTGAGAGTTGAGGGTTGAGAGTGCAGGATAGTCGCGAGCCGATTCAGGAACAATGATCTCCGAAGGGTCGATGCGAGTCAGCTCATCAAGCAGTACCGAGTACTGAGTACCGGGTACTGAGTGCTCGGTATGGAGTCCATCATCAGTCACACTTGGTTCGGCGTCCTTCGATCCCCCTCCGCCTTCCCCATTCCGCCTTCCGCGTTTACCTCCTCCACTCCCCACTGCCGACTCCCGACTGCCCACTCCCCCCGTCACCTCCTCACACTGAAACCGTCCGGTCGACA
>JAGQPX010000290.1 GCA_020426505.1 Planctomycetaceae bacterium
GCTCCCATTGGTCGCGGCTAAACGTCACTCGGCTTGGAGGACGATGACTGCGAGGGGCGGGATTGTGAGTTCGAGTGACTGCGGATGCCCGTGCATCTTGACGGGTTTGGACATCACGAGTCCCGCATTGCCGATGTTGCCGCCGCCGTAGATTTTGGCGTCGCTGTTGAGAATCTCGCGGTAACCACCTGCTTTCGGGACGCCGACGATGTATTTCTCACGAGACATGGGCGTGAAGTTGAGGACCACAATCGCGAGGTCTCCGTCATTGCCATGTCGGCAAAAGGCGAAGATGCTGTTCTGCCAATCGTCCGCCTGAATCCAACTGAAGCCCTCTTGCAGGAAGTCCTGCTCATGGAGTGCGGGCGTCTCGCGGGTGACGCGGTTGAGATCGCCGATCAATCTACGGATGCCGTCGTGACGATCGTACTGGGCAAGGTCCCAGTCGAGCTGGCTGTCGTGGTTCCATTCCTTCCACTGAGCGAATTCACCTCCCATGAACAGCAACGGTTTCCCCGGCGTGGTGTATTGATAGCCGTAGAGCACCCTCAGGTTGGCGAATTTCTGCCATTCGTCGCCCGGCATCTGGTCGATGAGCGAGCCTTTTCCATGCACGACTTCATCGTGAGAGAGAGGCAGCACGAAGTTCTCGGTGAAAGCGTAGATCATGCGGAACGAGAGTTCGTTCTGATGATGCTTGCGGTAGATGGAGTCACGGCGAATGTATTTCAGCGAGTCGTTCATCCAGCCCATGTCCCACTTCATGCTGAAGCCGAGCCCGCCATCGTAAACCGGGCGGGAGACGCCTCCCCACGCAGTCGACTCCTCTGCAATGGTGAGGATACCGGGAAACTCGCCGTGCAGCGACGAGTTAAAGTCCTTGAGGAACTGAATCGCTTCGAGGTTCTCTCGTCCCCCGTATCTATTGGGCACCCATTGGCCATGTTCGCGGGAGTAGTCGAGGTAGAGCATTGAGGCCACCGCGTCGACACGGATGCCGTCGATGTGATAGACGTCGCACCAGAAGCGGGCAGACGAGAGCAGGAAGTTGCGAACCTCATGACGCCCGTAATTGAAGATGTACGTGTTCCAGTCGGGATGAAACCCTTGCTTAGGGTCTTCGTGCTCGTAGCAGGAAGTGCCATCGAACTTGCCGAGTGAATGAGCATCGGTGGGGAAGTGAGCCGGCACCCAGTCGATGAGCACGCCGATTCCCTCCTGATGGCAGCGATCGACGAACTGATGAAATTCTTCCGGCGAGCCGTAGCGACTCGTTGGCGCGAAGTACCCGGTTGCCTGATATCCCCATGAGCCATCAAACGGGTACTCTGTGATGGGCATCAACTGGAGATGGGTAAAGCCCATCTCGTGACAGTACTCGCACAGAGCCTTGGCGAGTTCCTCATACGTGTGATAGGGGCGGTTGTCCCAGGGCCGCTTCCACGAGCCGAGATGCACCTCATAGATGGAGACCGGTTTCTGGCTCCAGTCGGTTTGCGCCCGGCTGTTCATCCAGTTGCTGTCGTTCCACGCGAAGCCGGAGACGTCGCAGACGATCGAGGCTGTTCTGGGAGGATGCTCGAAGCGGAAGCCGTAGGGGTCGGTCTTCTCGATGATGTCGCCCGTCTTGGTCTTCAGGCTGTACTTGTACGTTTCCCCCTCGCCGACGTCGGGATAGAAGCCGGTCCAAATGCCTTCGTTGCTGCCATAGAGGTAGAAGCCGTTGTGTTGCCATCCGTTGCGGTCACAGACGACGCTGACTTCCTGAGCATTGGGCGCCCAGACGGCGAAGTGGGTGCCGCTGACGCCGTCTCGTTGTTCGGGGTGAGCCCCCATCACGCGATACATGGAACAGTTGACTCCTCGCTGCAGGGCTGCGAGTTCTGCAGGTGTGAATTGGTGCGATTCGGCCGAGGCATTGACTGACCCGTCAGAGGTGGACCTCGTCCGCTCCGCGATTCGGTGTCGCTGCCGCTGTGTTGTGACAATCCGGGACATCTTCGCCAACCCTCTCACTGATGATCGCTAATTTCAAAAGAAGATTCATCCCGAGGCACATTCGTCGGGAAGGATCCATCCTGAGAGCGCGGCAGGGTGGCCGATGCGTGATCCGCAACCGGACGTTTCACCTTTTGACACGCACAGCAGGTGAAGTCAAGGGATTCATCAAGATTACGGCCCGCCGTTTTTGCTCCGTCGAAGCCGCGAGACGCAATCGCTTCATCCCGGCAACACGCTACGCCGGCTTCCTCTCACGTCGAATCCGGGAGAAGAGTCGTGCATACGGACGCTCACTGCATTGTCGGACTTCCCGTGAGACTTCCGAACCAACATCTTTGTCCGAAGGGGTGACCTCCGCGAGTTCTTCGGAATTCTCGTGGAGTGTGAAGATGGTGTCGGAGTGACTCTGAGAATCATCCGGTTCGATGACATCGAACTCCATCGACACAGGTGTTGCCCGCCAGCGCGAATCGTCCTGAGTCGGCCGATCACTCGCTCCAGAATTGACTGGAGCCGAAGGAGGTGCCGGGAAGGATGGTCGAACGTCCCTCGCCAGCTCATTCGCAACGACCTGAGAGAGTGCTTCGATCATCCGTCCCAGGCGAGACCTGTCATGTGAAACCTCATCAGATTGCAACGTCTCCAGATGCTCTTCAACGATTCTTAAAGTTGACTCAGATGCTGCGTGGGTGTCGTGCGACGTTCCCTTCCAGTCGATGGAGATCGACTCGACGGTTTCGTTGGAAAGCTGCCCGCGAGCGTCACGACATCGATCGAGAGCCGCATAACGATCGTCGACGGGAAGTTCCTGAAGGCTTTCGCTGGTTCGATTTGAATTGCTCCTATGCAGCTTGTCGTGCGGAGCGGAGGCTTGCGGCTTGCTTGATACCTCATGGAATGAAGCACCCTCGTCGAATTCAACCGCCCTTTCAGGGCCTTGCTGATGCTCTTGTACGAGAGTTTCAGGTGCGCCGAATTCGATGACTGAGGGGATCGTCGGCTCTGCGTTTTCCATCGTTGATTCCTGTGCACAGTGCGAGATGGCATCGTCTGAACGTTGCATTTCACTGGTGTTGGACGAATGGAGTTCAGTCGGCTCATCGCCCGCTCCCACCTCGATTGAGATCATCTTCGAGGACCAATTCGCATCGGACTCGAATTCGTCAATTCCCTGGACGGATTCGTGCGGAGATGGCAAGTCATTCGCGATGTGGTCTCGAGTTTCGAGAGATGTCTCATCCGAGATGTCGTCCATGCCCGTATCTTCCATTATGAACTCGTCGTCAGTCCCAACTCGTTCGTCGTCGCTGAATGCGATCTGATCGCAAACGGAGTCGTTCCATTGCAGCGGAAGTTGCTTTAGATTCTGCAGGACCATGCGGACCACGCGATCGTCAACCGGAACCGATTCGTTTTCGGCTGCGTAGGAAAGACAGGCGTCGGCCATCTGATTCAGACATCGGGGACTTCCGTCACTGACGCGGCAGATGATCTCCAACGCCTTGTTCGTAATCAGCTCCTGTGCGGTGCGGTCGACATGTTTCAGGCGTCCGTCGACATAGGCAGCCGATTGTTGCATGTTCAGCGGGTCGATCGTCGCATGTGAGGTGACGCGGAAATTCAGTGCCTGGAGTTCGGGGAGGGTTAGCCGTTCTTCCAAAGGGAGTTGCCCGCTCAGAATCACGCGAATCAGTGGCTGTCCATGCTCAACATGGTTGGTGAGGCACCGTATCTCTTCGAGCAATCGTGGACTCAGTTGATGAGCCTCGTCCACAATGAGTACGACCCCTCGACGTGTCTGCATCGCCTCTTGTGCCGACACCAACAACTGCAAACGGGCTTCCTGTTCCGTCATGCCGGCAAAGTCCTGTCCCAATTCGAACAGCAGTCCCTGCAGCATCGATCTTCGAGTGGGGAAACAGCAACTGGGAATGATGACTGGCACAAATTCGTCCGACAGCCGGGATTGCAACTCTCGGCAGACCACCGTTTTCCCGGCCCCCGGTGCTGCTGTAAGAACACCGATCCCGTCTCCTTTTCGCGCAGACTCAGTGAGTTGATCGAGTGCGTGGGTCATCGGCTCCAATGGCACAAACAGACCATCCTGTGAAGCCGCCTGGAATGGCCGATTGAGGAACCCAAAGTAGTCCTCTTGAGTCATAGGTTTGCAGTCCTTGTGGTGTCGTCCAACTCTTCCGATTGTGAGGATTCCTCTCATTGGAATGCCGATATCGACGGGTGTCCGCGCATGGGGAACACGTCTCTCACACCCGCTGACACGAACCGGCTTCCTCAAATCAGATCGAATCGGTGCCATCGTACGCTTGAACAGAACCGCTCTCATCGGATGCCTGAAGGCGTCGATGCTCCTGTGCGTGCTTCTCGTGACCGTCTCACCGGTTGTTCCGGTCGCAACGAATCTGCGGACGTCATCTGTCCCGTCAGAGGTGCGAGCAAGTCATGCACAAAACTGCGAAAAACTCGAGAGTTACAGTCGGCACAACCGTCACGAACTCTTGTTTGATTCAGGGATCGTGGACGATTTCGCCGTCGTCTTCGGAAAACCCAACATAGGGTTTCATACCCAGTCCCCTCTCCGGGCCGCTCGACCTATCACATCTCGACGGGCACCTACTGCCAATTTTCCTGGAGATCCTTTATGAGCGCCGCCACTACTCTCCAAAGCGATGCGCCTCGTACGCTACCCGTTTCCTGGCAACTCCTGGTCTCACCTGGGCGCGGTGAAACGATTCAGACTATCGACATCGATGCGATTCGATTCCGAGTGGGACGACGGGACACAGCGGATTACAAAATCTCGTCGTTGCAGGTTTCCGGACTGCACGCTGAGTTCGTCCAAGTTGGAATCCGCCTGTTTGTGCGAGACATGAACAGCACCAACGGTACTTACGTGAACGGCAAGCGGATCGACAATCGTGATTACGCTCTGCGTGATCATGATCGCGTGCGTCTGTCGAACGTTGAGTTCATCGTTCATCGCAAGCGTGCCGATGAGGCCGTGGCTGACACAGCCGTGATGGAGGACACCGCGCTGGAAACCCTCAAGGACACCAACATTCCGTTGCCATCGCTTCCTCAGGCTTGACTCGGATCGAAGCGATATCCGTTCCTTTCGGGAATTGCAGGTTTCGGCAAGAAGCCGAGCATCAACGCGGTTCCCGTCAAACACCGCGGCTGCTTGGACGCGGCTGAGGAGTTTGCCATTGACGGGTATCGATTCGTTGCGTCTCCGATCGCATCTGTACGAACCACCTTGCCACGTGGTTGTACGTGCCGTTCTTCTGCGTACAATGCAGGTCACACCAGACAGATTCCTGGGAGAGACAGGCATTGATGGAACACCTGCTGAGAGAGTTGTTTGCGGCTTTTGATGCAGGCCGTCCTGTGATTTCGACAACACTGGTCGAAACGCGGGGATCGACCCCGCAGAAAGCCGGAGCGGCAATGCTGGTTTTTGCCGACGGCTCGCAGGTCGGTACGCTCGGAGGAGGATGTGTCGAGGCCGAGGTCAAACGACGGGCACTTGAACGCATCGATGGGGGACCAGCGGAATTGCTCACGTTCCAACTGGACCACGATTACGGTTGGGACGACGGACTCATCTGCGGCGGGCGAATGACCATGTTGGTCGCACCCGTGATCGACAGTTTGAGTGCTGACTACTATCGCGCCTATGCGTCACTCGTGAACTCCGGTGCAGGCTGTACCGAAGTCGTTTTGATTGACGAAGAACGTTTTCAGCAACAGGCAGGAGATCGGTTTCTGTTCGATGCTCACGGGGTAATGGTTGCCGAGTTATCGTCGACGGATGTCCCTCAATTCGTTTTGGAGAATCTGCGTCCTCTTTCGGATCGCCCTCGGGCCTATGTGGCTGACGGTGCCTCTTATCTCCCTCAATTGCCCCGTTGCCGACTGATTGTGGTCGGCGGGGGGCACGTCGGCGAGAAGGTCGCGGGACTGGCTGCGGATGTCGATTTCGATGTCTGGGTGACCGATGACCGAGAAACCTACTGTAATCCTGGACGGTTTCCTCAGGCACAACGACTAATCGTCGGGCCGATCGACGAGTCGCTGCCTCAATTGGAGATCGATGCGAGTACGTTCTGCATCATCGTCACCCGTGGTCACAGCCATGATGAAGAAGCGCTGGCTGCACTGGCCCCCACCCCTGCCAGGTACGTGGGCATGATTGGCAGCAAGCGCAAGATCCGGTTGATTTTCGACGATTTGCGGGCCGAGGGCCTGAGTGACGAAACGCTTTCGAGGGTTCATGCCCCGCTTGGACTGGATATTGGCTCTCAGACGGTCCCCGAGATCGCGGTGAGCATCGTTGCCGAGTTGATCGCCATTCGAAATCGTGGCGGTCCGCAGGAACAGAGCCTGTCGAGCAAGAATGTCGCTATTCGTGCCGAGATTTGACAGTCCCCATCCCCGTTTCCACCGGTGTCGCATTCAGGAAAAACTGGTTTCACCCTTGATGAATCGCTTGACGATCGCGGCCTGACTCGCCATAAATGCCGTTTCCCAAACGATTCACGAAGAACGGGGATCGACTCAGGCAACCGGTCCGGTCTGCTGACGAGTCTCCCCACTTGGTTCGAGATAACTGAAGAGACACTTATGGGTCGGTATACAGGACCGAAAGCACGGATTAATCGACGGCTCGGGTTTCAGGTGTTCGAGAGTGCGGGGGCAATCCGCGCCACAGAACGCAAAGAGTATCCCCCGGGAATGGCACAGAGACGTCGAAAAGCGACCAACTACGGTCTGGCACTGATCGAAAAGCAGAAGATCAAGTACTACTACGGACTTCGCGAGAAGCATCTTCGTACGTACTTCGACAAGGCCCGTCACATGAAGGGGAATACCGGGGAGAACCTGTTGACCCTCTGCGAACGGCGACTGGACAATGTCGTCCGCCGGGCAGGTTTCGCTCACACACGTCCGCAGGCTCGCCAGGGCGTCGTCCACGGACACTTCCAGTTGAACGGCGAAAGGGCAACAAAGCCTTCCATGATCGTTCGGGTCGGCGATGTCATCGCCGTCCGTAACCGTCCCAATCTCAAGTCGGTCTATGCAGAGATTGTCGGTAGTGCCGCGGCAACGGAATGTGATTGGGTCTCTGTGAATGCTGATGGCTTGACGGCTACGGTGACGTCGCTTCCAGGTTTTGAGGACGTTTCGCTTCCGGTCGACGTTGGTCAGGTTGTCGCCTTCCTCTCCAGATAAACAGGCGTCCCCCAAGCGAACTTCATGGAGGTCGCACTGTTGAAGCCCCAATGTTCGGGGTGATGAGGAAGAACGGATGACAGGCGATCGTTACCCTGCCGCATTAATCTTTGGTGTGCCCGGAGCCGGAAAAGGAACGCAGGGCGAGATCCTGACTCGCATTCCAGGATTCTTTCACTGTTCCAGCGGCGTGATCTTCCGCTCAATGGATCAGGATTCGGACGATGGCAAACTCGTCCGCGAATGCAGCTCTCACGGTGAACTCGCCCCAGATGACGTTACCGTGCGAATCTGGCGGACATGGATCGATGCACAACGCGCGATCGGTCAGTTCCTTCCCCGCAAACACCTCCTCCTTCTCGACGGGATTCCCCGAACGGTGCAGCAATGCGAGATGATGGAAGAGCACATCGATGTCAAAGTGGTCGTACACTTGGTCTGTAACGACATTGAGGCGATGATCGAGCGGATTCGACGCCGAGCCATGCTCGAAAACCGCCCGGATGACCTCAATGATGATGTAACGCGAAGACGTTTCGACGTGTACGAGGAAGAGACTGCTCCCGTTTTGGGTTATTACCCTCCGGAGATTGTTAAAGAGGTGGAGTCGACCCGAATCGTTGCAGACGTTCTCAAGGGGGCTCTCACGCATCTGGTTCCGGTCCTCAAGGCGAACTTCCCTCGCGCTTGATCGCATCTCGTGGGAAGTATTCAGGCCATCCGCCGAATTACCGTGTGGCTATCGACCACCGAAGGACGGTCATTCGCTTCATTCCTGATAAACCGCATAACCCGTTGTTTCGTTCTGAGAAAACATCGAACGTGAGACCGGGTTTGACGTTCGGGGTGCGTTCTGATCGAATAGACTCAAGGATATCTATGCTCCCCTGAGTACTGTCGTCGGCTCTCTGCCTCGTCTTAACATTCGGCCAATGATTGCAAAACTCATCCCATTAGACGGCAGTCCGCCGATCGCCATCACTCAGGATGTAACGATCGTCGGTCGAAAGCGGGGACTCTGCGACGTCTATGTCGATCATTCGAGCGTCTCAAAAATCCATTGTGTCATCGCCAAGACGGATGGGTTGCTGTTCTTCCGGGACTTGGGAAGCACCAATGGCACCAAGGTCAACGGCCAGCGAGTCAGCCGTGGTGCCCTGTTGCCCGGCGACGAACTCTATTTCGCAAGTGTGAGATACCGCATTCATTTGGGTCCGGGCGAACCTGATGTCGGCCCGCACGAACACACAGAAATGCTCTCCGCTTTGAAAGTGCCCGATATTGGCGAAGAAACCCGGAGTGATGAGTTCAACATCCCCGCCAATGCCGAGAGCAGCGGCGAGATGGACGTTGCCAGCGACAGCGATGTTCGACTGCTGCCCCACGACTCAAGCGCCGAAGCGATCAGTTGAGAGTCTCTTCAGGCTTCAAACCCAGTGTAGTGAGTCGGTCCACCCTTGAGTTGTCGCCCTGCTTGACCGACGCCTAGTGCGGCGCGCGTTTATCT
>JAGQPX010000291.1 GCA_020426505.1 Planctomycetaceae bacterium
GGCAGCCCTTCGGTGTGGCTGATGTCACCCACGAGTTCCGCATGCCGTGCGACGAAATCCGTCACATCACCGTCTGAGACCGTGCCGCCAATGGAATCCGCCACGTCAATCGTAAAAAAGTCAGTGCAATCGAGGTAACGATCGACCGTCTGGAGTTGGATGTGGTCAGCATCCACATGCCAGTGGGTCTGCCAATCGAGTTGCTGCACCGCGCGTTGCGCCGCAATCTGCACACTGGATGGTTCTGATCCGACGAAACTGTGTTCGCGGTTGGATTTGTTCCAGACCGGCGTGACTCGCTTGCCAAGTTCGGCCAATTGCACAAAAGCACGGAATTGAGCCGCCGCCTGATGAGCAAAGCGGTCGCCGACACCAAGTGAATACTTATCTAATTCGAGCACTTCAGTCACACTCCAGTTGCTGATGAGAGGTTTCACAAAACCGAGGGATTCGTTTGATTGTCACGTTCACGGACCATTCTTCGGGGCATCAACATCGACTATCAGGATGCCAAAATGACTCCATGCCGGTCGGGGGACATCGAGATGTTTTTGCCACAACTGCTGCGGAAGCTGTATCACCTCGCCTGTGTGGGGATTTAGCCAGGAGAGCCGCAAGGGATGTCCATTTTCGATCGGCAACCTCAGGTGGACTGTGACGTTGTCCTTTGGGATGTAGTAGACATACTGCGACTTGTTGTCGGTCAGGCACAGGCCACTGCTGCTGAGTTTGCGATCTGCAGGTTCGAGCGCTGAGAATTCGGGGCGCGAGACGAAATCTGCCAGATGTCGGTAGTACGACAGTTTCGGTCGCTGTTCCTCTGGCAATGACTCGGGATCGTGAATCACAACCGACCAGGAGGTGTCCTGCCAGTAATGAGTCAGCGATGCTCCGGCAAACATGCATTGATAAGCTCGTTCCAGACACGCTTCGGCAGACAGGTAATCCCCTGTAAAAACGTGATACGGACCAGCTTCGTAGCCGCCGTGCTCAATGTTGAAGATCGGTTTGCCGGGATTCTCTGTCCGAACGTTGTTCATTGCAGACCAGAGCTCTGATGTCCAGTTCTGTATGGAGATGAAGTCGACCTTGTCCGCATGTTTCGAGCAGTAACCGTAGTCATGAACAGTCACCAGTCGGTCGAAAGCGTCCAGTCCACGTAGCCGCTCAATCCGGTCAGTGATATATGCCATATCGTTATGACCATAGCCGGTCGCCTCCTTGGAGATATCCCAGATCAGATTGGGAAAGGCTTGGTAGCGTTTGACCACATAATCGAAGTACCGGTTGTCGGCGTCGCTACGCGATTCGGGCCAGTTCACCTGTTTGTTCCAGACGTAAATCATCAGATGCGCGATCACACCCTGTCGGTGGAGTTCGGCGATGACTCGATCGAGGTGCTGGAAGAAGGGAATGTTCAGCTTGGAGGAATCCGGGGACTCATTCGTGCCGCCGAACGGGGAGTAATCTGGGCGAGCGTAGTTGAACTCGGGTGGCAGTTTCGGATCGGATGGCCAAGTGACGTCGTAGGCATAGACGTTCATCACGACCTGATTGAAACCGTTCCGGGCGATGGTCTCTATCAATGTGCGGGTTTTGGGAATGTCGGATCGATTCTCCGCGTCGAGCGCAAACAGCCAGTCGCACTCGAAAGCGATCGGGAAGTAGCTGGTGCCATCAGCATACGCAAACCGTTGTTTAGCGTGTGCTGAGATTTCCACCGGGCCATTTTGACCTTCAACTCTCTGCGTCGCACGAATTACTCCAGCGTGATCGTCAAGTTCCGACAGCGTTGAGTGCGTCTTGAATGTCCACTCGCCCTCCGTTGGCGGCGTGAAACGGAGTACAAACTCGTGATCCCCATTGTAGAACAGTGGTACTTTCAGGTTCGTGCCATCCGGTCCTTCGAAATTAGCCGCTGCGTCGACCTCAAGCAGGCGATCCACGTCGTCTGAAACGGAAAACGCAATGTCCACAACCTCCCACTGCCGCGTCTCGACAGGCTTATCGGGCATGAATGACACGGCGTCTGCCAGCAAGATGCCAGGCAGCATTCCGGCAGTAACGATGGCGACAGCGATCCAGCGGCTCTGATTCACTGGACGATGTACGCTCGCCCCGATCAAGTGGGCGACACGGAAGGTGTGATTTGTCATAAAGGAGCCCTCGCGCTCTGTTTCTCTCTGGCGATCAGATTCCGAATGCCTGGACGTTGTCGAATTCGATCGAATCACCGTTCACTGTGAACCCAAAACTGGTCTTGGTGGGATGTGCGATTCCGGGCGACTTCAGTGAAGCGACCTTCTTGTCGGCAACCCAGGCTTCCATCGTGTCGCCCTGAATGCGGACGCGAATGTGATGCCATTGGCCGGGCTTCAGATCCACATCGACGGATGTCTGCTTCTCCGCCAACCGCGCTGCCAGCGCAGCTTTCTGTTGTTCTGAGAGACTTTCGTCGAGCCGCTGCGCCCGCACCTCCAGATTCATGCTGCCGGTTTTGTCGT
>JAGQPX010000057.1 GCA_020426505.1 Planctomycetaceae bacterium
AACCATCGTGCCGAACATCATTGGGTGAATCCTGCCCTTTCAAATGAGGAGAATCTGCTCATGGCCCGTAAGAACTCAGACAACCAACCGGAGAAGGTCTATCGCATCGGCTACGTCAGCGCCTCGATCTTCGCCCGTGATGTGGAGGTCGATGACGGCAAACGGACACTCCGTTCCGTCAACGTGCAAAAGCGCTACAAAGATGGTGACGATTACAAGTACACATCGTCGTTCGGATTGGCCGAGCTGCCACAGGCCATTCGCTGCCTCGAATTGGCCCAATCCTGGATCGAAGGCCACGAGGCCGAGATTTCCCTCGATTGAGGGCGTCCGATTCCCCCCCAACGGCAGTCCCAGCGGCTGCCGTTTTTTCGCCGTGGAGGACACTGTATTAAATACGTCTCAAAACGTGTTGTCGCCGAGTCGACCTCGGCCAGTCGGATTGGCTGCCGATCGAGGCGTGTTGTTTCCATGTTGGGTGGGAAGCGACTTTTCGGCCTCAAGAGAGGCCGATGCAGCGAGCGGTTGCGATCAGGCTCAATGGGTGCCCATCACCACACAACATCGACGCTCGCTGCAGGGTGCCGGGGCCCCACTCCATCCGTGTTCAGCATCCGAAATCGACAATGTTGAGAGTGACTCAGCCCCGGCTGCTTTTGTTGGGTTGGGACCGATCTTCCTGGAGCGTGCAGGAAATCAGAGAGTGTCAGGACGAACGACAACCGGAGTTCGACCTGACCTCTTTACCTACGCCTATTCAACAAAAGCAGCCGGGGGTGCGAGCGAGGCACGAGCGAGAATCCCCGGCGCCCTAAGTCGCTGCTGGCAAAGAACAAAAACACATACACCCACAAGCCGTCCCTGTTGGGGTGGACAACAGGTTTCCCAACACGTTCTCCAACACCTTTCCCAACAGGGAAACGATGGAAACACCGAAGACGATCGGGAACAGAATCGACTCAAAGCAGCATGCCCGCAAGTGGCTCAACGGGTGATGATGGAACGGCACTCGCCAGACGGCGTCCACCAGATCGGTTCGGTCAGCAGCGACTCCGGCTGAAACTCATCCAGCGTTGTCAGCCGGACGTGCGATGCAGCAGGCCCGTCCTTCAATGTGGCGATCGTGTTGTTTCGCCGATCTTTGGACGGCACGACAAAGAAGATGCGGGCCGCATCGGCGTCGGGGAAGAGCTGGCGATCCAGGCGATGCTTGAGCCAGCCGTCATAGCCCGGCATCTTCCCCGCCAGCTGCGAGTGCTTATCGGTCGAGCGGTCATACTCCCACGCGATCACCATCTTCCACAGTCGATCGTTCTTCGGCAGCGTGAACTTGCACAGGGCGTCCGGCCAGCAGGCGGCCGTTTGCCCGTCCTTCAGGGGCACATCCCAACGCAGAAAGAACCGCTGCGAGAGGGGCGCACTGGGGGGCGTGCCGGGAACCGCGTCATACTCCAGCACCCACTCCGGCTCGGAGAAACCCTGATTCCGGCAGGCCGCGTTGAACCGCAGAATGCACTCCCCCATGCCGGCTCGATGGAGTAACGTGTGCGGCTTCGGCGGATCGGACCTCGCCACCCGCGGTGGCCGCTGCCCAGTCTCATCCTCGACGAAGTCGGCCCCCATCGGCGTCAGTCGATGCACCAGGGGCATCCGCCCCGGCCGCTGCTGGCGGGAAACGGAGATTGCGATCCGCTGGGTCAGACCGTGGTCGGCGAACAGCTTCATCCGCCTCCTTGTGGCTTCACCAGTCTTGTCCCTGGTGAACCACCATTTGCGGATGCTCTTTGATGTCAGGCAACCGACCAGCCCCAGCGACCCCAGAATCCCGAAGTCGCGGGGCGTCGCCGCCAGCCCCTTAGATTGACCACGGCGCATCACCCTCCTCCTCGTCAGATGGTGGCGGCGGTTCGACCGGCTCATGATCGAGCTTCGCCGCGCTGGGCGGCTGCCACGGTTTCTGCGTCACATCCAGCACCCCGGCCGACCGGCGATACGACAGCGTCTGCAGCTCCTCCACAAGCACCTCCAGAAACTGCTGCCGTTCTTCGCGAATCTGCTGCGGTGAGACGAACTCCGGACGGGCGTGGATCTGCTCTTTCCAGACACGCAGCTTGCGAGCCGCGAATTGGGGAGCATGCGAATAGGGGAGGCTGGCCAGCGGGACTTTGGTCTGAAACACACCCTGGCCGTCGATCATCACGGCCGCCTCACCTGTGTCTCGCTCAGCCAGAAAGGCGGCTGCCCCCCGGTCGATCTCCTCAGTTGCGTAGTGTTGGACGCTGCTGACGACGTTCCTGATCTTCAGCTTGGGGAGGACCGTCTGCTTGTAAGTCTTGCCCCGCGTCCTGGTCTGCGTGTGCTGACGGGCGTCCGTGTGTGTCGCGCTGGATGTGCTGCCATCCGCATTGGACCGTGTGCGGCGGTCGGTCGCATCGACGGCTTCGCTGAGGGTGCTGGTGAGCGTATTCGACTCGGCCGTGCCATCCGTCGACGTGTGGCCCTCCATTTCCTGTTCCCCCTCACTGCGGTCGATCAGCTCGATGATCTCGTTGCCGACCGTGAACTGCTGGGGGGTCTTCAGAACGTGCTTCACCTTCGGTCCGGAGTGGGCTGCCAGGGAAATAATTTTCCCGAAGAATTCGGCGTCGATCTTGTGGCGAAAAAAAAGCTTCACCCGGCACATATCAAGAATGGTCCTCAGGAATTCGTTGTCCGTGCGGTTGGGAAATCGGCTCGCTCCCTGATGAAGGAACACGAACGATGTCTGATACTTCCTGATCTCCGTTGCCATCTTTTCCAGGAGAGGTCCACAGGCTTCGGTGAACACCGGCAATTCGTCGATCTGACAGAGTCGACGACGTCGCTCGTGCTCAGGTGTCGACAGCACAACGGCCAGGTACTGATTCAGCACCACGTTACAGATCAGTCGCTGCACCTCGTCACTGAGGATCAGTCCCTTGTCCAAATCGACGATCAACGACACGTCGTTCTGATACATCCAGCGGAAGTCGATCGTGTCCTGCCGGCGGGACAGCAAGGTCTCGGCCGCGATGTGTTCCAGAATGGTCGCCACCCGGTTACGGGCACTGCCGATCTCCGCCTCCAGCTCGTGCACCTTCATGCCCGGCAACGCTTCCAGCTGCAACCGGGCCATCTCGTCCGGAGCCAACTGGATCAGCATGTTGTAGACCGGATGATGCGGGTCGATCAGCATGGACGCATCCGCCAGGGTCAGCCCCGCGTTCCACAGCAGCCACAGCCAGCGTGTGATCCACTTCCGCATCACAGGGCGAAAGGCAAAACCCACGCCCGCTTCGCCCATCGCCGCCAGGATGATGTTGGCGGTCAGCTCGACCTGGATACGGCCACGGGACAGGCGTTCGTAGTCGCTCAGTTGAACTTCTTCGGGATCGTGTGCCAGAGGATTGATGCCGGCGACTTGCTGCGGATCGCTGACTCTCCAATAGATGACCTTCTTCCGGAGCCGCTCCGGGAGTCGCAGACACATCTGCCACAGTTTACGAGCACTTTGGCCGTGCGGATCGATATGGATGATGGGCACGCCCTGTTGGATGCTCCGCAGGGCCAGCCACTCGGCGAAGTTGCTCTTCCCTGAACCGGAGACGCCAGAGACGTCAATCCCCGCGCCGAGATTTGGATTGTGGAGAATCTGATCGATCAGCTTCTCAAATTCACCCGGCAACAGGTTCGGCAACTCGAACGCGCGTTCGGGCCGGGGGTCGTCGGGGGAGTCGTACGGCGGTCGAGGGCGGATCACCATGCGTCACTCCTGCGAAATCGATCAATGTTCACGCCCATTGAACAGGGTGTGCTGATAGCGTTGGTCCTCAGCTTCCAGCAGCTGTTCGCGGATGTCGTCCGAGACGTTGGTCAGTGAGCGGATGGCCTGCACCCGCTGGTCATGCTCCTGTTGGGCTTGCGTCAGTCGCTGTTGGAAGTCGTGGACCGTATTCATCGGTGTGGCTGTCGGTCGCTGTGCCTGTAAGCGTTCGGCCTCCTGGCGGATGTAGTCCGCCTCGTAGTCCTGCAGGCCCATCGCTTCCACCAACTCGGTCAGCGACTCCAGCAGGATCTCCGCAGGCGTGCCCCGTTGCTGGCAGCGGCGGTAATGCTGCACCAGCAACGGTCGCAGCCGTTGATACTGACGACGGCGGAAACCGGTCGGCACATCGCGTGAATTGCGAGCCACATTGGCGGCCCGGCGGAAGTCCGGATCGGGACCATGATCCAGATGCAGAATGGCCAGCTGCATCCGGCGGTTCTGCTCGGCTTGCCGCTGGTAGTTCTGCTGACGGACGTCGACGTTCCCCTGGGCCAATCGCTCGCTCATTTGTCGGGCCGATCGCAGGGACCGATGACGTCGAGCGTACCGGACCGTCCCCTGGGCGGCCTTGTAGGCCCCGTATCCCGTCAGCCCCAACAGGCCCAGTCCAACGACAGGATCCATCAGTGCACCTCACTCGGCAGATTGCTTCTCTCCGGGATCGCTGCGGATGTCGGTACTTCCGACACACGGCACCAAGGGAGAGAGGCTCCGTGCAAGTGACCAAACACCGCACCACGGAACTCCTCGCAGTCGGGACAGGGATCGTTCCCGTGGGCCGGATCGGCAAGGGCGATGCCGTTCCATGAGAAGTACGTCGGGGAGTCATCCGGCACGCCCAGTTTCTCTCTCACAATGTCCCGACCATTCAACTTAAAGTCGGGGCTGAGGCTGAACTGCAGAAACTGACGCTCGCCCAGTTCGGAGATCAGTCGACCGTAGCGATTGGGCGCACCCTGCGTCAGCAAACCGACCACGAGCTGGCCGGCGACCGCGTCCGGGATGCGGACGCTGAAGATATCGGCCCCTTCACTGGACGGGTCGAGTGAAGCACCCACCTTGGTCGCCTGCTGATGAGCTACATAACGCTTGCCACACAGGCAGCGGAAACAGCATTTCAGCCGGGCCGGGTCGATCCACACAACTTCACCGCCCAACCCGCCCGCATACAGGCCGATGAACACGGCCGGGACGTTGAACCGCAATGCCAGCCGGTTGACAAAGGCCTGGGCGAGAAACGCGTCCGTGGCTGCGATGAACAGATCGGTGGCCTCAAACAGGGCCTCAATTTGTTCGTCGTTCCATCTGGTCACATCATGTGGCACGGTCTCGACCACAGCGATCGGATTGATCTCAAGGATGCGGGCCTTAACCGCGTCAACCTTGGCCTGGCCCACATTGCCCAAGTCGTGCCCTTGTCGCTGCATGTTTTCCGGACCAACGCGATCTGGATCAACGAGTTGCCAATGGCTGACGCCGCAGCGGGTCAAATCGAGGATCAGGCCGACTGATGCGCCAGCCCCGAAGATGGTGACTTTCTTGGTTTGCAGCGTGTCGACATCGATCACGCCTTTGATACGACTGAAATCCATGAGGGTCTCCTTTCAGAGTGGGGGAGTGGTCAGAAACTGGATGATGCAACCGTCTCGCTCAGACGAGTTGCAATTCGGCCGGCAGCATCCGCCGCACGTCGCGAGTGTCGACGATGAACGGGTGCAACTGACGGTTGCAGACGATGGGAAACAGGAAGCTGTGGCTGCCGTTTCCATTCTTGGGACTGCTGAAGATGCGGTGCAGAAAGTGCAGATCGCCGCCACTGGGACGACAAATGCCGTTCGGATGCGAGTGCACGAGCCCGACGCATGTCAGATGAGCGGGTCGGACATGTTGAATGACACCGTTCAACACTTCATGATCGATTGTGAACGATCCGGCGGTCGACAGACCGTGCTCATCCTTCACGTAGCGGGTCACCAGATGCTGGGCATCATCCGGCCCCAAGAACATGCCGCCCTGTTCCCGCTCGAACGGCTGGCCGGCTAGGTCTTCCATGACTGCTTCATAGGCAGCCTGAGTCATCTTCATCACGGGACGGATCGGTTCGTCAGTGAATGACTGTGCTTCAGGCTCGGATTCGTCTTGTCGCTCACACTTCCGGGCTCGGTGGGGAACCGGATGTGGTTTGTCGCGACGGCTTTCGAATTCGGGGAGACGGGTTGCGGAGATGATGCCAATGCCGAAAGGAGTAATCATGGGTTCGGACCTTGTTAATGGGGTTTGTGTTTGAAAGACAGCCCGAAGTGGCTCCCTTCAAAGTGGGAAACCAGCTTCGGGCCGCAGAGAGCTTCGTGGGCGAAGCCTCACTCCCGGCACGGTTGTCGGGAGTGGCAACGGGATGGTGTGACTATGCGGCTAGTCACGATGCAGGGTTCCGGGCGGGAGTTCTTCCACGCCACGGACAACCAGTTTGCGGGTCATCGTCGTCTCCTTCCTGTTGAGAGTTGATCCGGCTCACAGTCCCTCGCATCTGCCGATCGGGAGCACGGTTTCGATCGGCCGCGAGTCGCTCACACAAGATTGCCCTAGGAACCGGGGAAGCGACCGGTTCGTTGGTACTGCGACCAGCCTTGCGCCCAGCACTTACCAATCTTCATCGCCGCTGCGGCCGTGCGTGGTTCGCTTCCAGCCGAAACACAGATCTTTCCACCGGGCATCAGGTGATGATGATGGCCACCACGCCCATGTCGATCGGGCGGATGCAGCCGGGCATAGACCCGGTAGGTGCCGTTGGATTGAGGGACGGCATCGAGGATGTAGTTGTCTTTGCCGTCCACGCGGATTTCTCGACGAACAGTCATGAGGTTCTCCTTCAGTTTAAGTTTGATGAAAAACAGGCGTCACAGAGGCAACCGACGACAAGCAGCAATGCGAATCCGATCAACAGAGTGACGGCCATCGGTTGACACTCGGTGTGATTGATGGTGCGTTAGGTTGTGGTCTGTGTCTTGGGTTTGTCGTTCGTAGCGGGGGAAGCCCGGCTGGTCGGTTCGGGAACGCTGGTCAGAATCCGCAACACCTCCGGCAGCCGCTGTGTGCTGACGCGGGTGACCTCGCCGCCATTCGGCCGCACGGACCAGACCTCGATCCCGTCCTTGCGGGTCAGGTCACACTTCCCGGACGTTTCCCGCCCCAGAATCTCAATGCGCACAATGTCCTCCTTCCCCCGTGGGGGTTTTCCAGAATCTGCAGCGCCCAAGCGAACTATTGAGGGGGCTGCATCAGAAACTCTTCCACCGGCGCCAGCAGCTGCCGGATGGCAGGTACATCCGCCGGATTCACCGACATGGCCGACGACTTCCATTCCTCGTCACTGCGGTCAAAGTACCGTCGTGAGATTGAAATCGAACGCAACGGCGACTTATCGCCGTCCCGCTCATTCTCAAATACGGCGACACTCAGGTGGCTCAACTCCCGTTTGAAGATCGGCTGGCTCATGGTTTTCGTCTCCACTTTGATGTGTTTTGGACAGGCCCTCTATATTTTGGCGCACGCGCTGCACGAATCTTTCATGCGGAGTAACGCAGGCTGTGCGATTCGTTTTTGATCGCACTACGAGGGACGCCAATGGAGTCGAAGGACAGGACTTGAACCCATGGTCCGAGGCAAGGACCCCTCATCCGCCAATGAGTGCCAAAAAGAGACAAAGGTGTCGTCGAATCAGCTGAGTCGATCGTCAGCTGCTGTCTCCAGTCGTCTAAGTTTGGCAAGCGTGTAGAAATTGCAATTCTCTACGTCGGTCGGAGTCGGCATTCGAGAGGGGAAGGTGTGAGGGACGACCCGTTCTACTATTAGTTCGACGTTTGCCTTGAGCTGGCGAACGGTGTCGAGATGATATGTGGTCAGGTAGGACTTGCCGACACGAATCATCGCGACTTCGTCATCCAGAATTGTAATCTTCTTCCAGTCTGGGCCCGGAACGAACCGCGAAACAGCCGATCGCATGTCGAGAAACGTTCGTGGTTCAAGGAGTGCCACTGCGGAGAGATCCTGTTCGCCAAGCAACTGCTTCGTTTTTTCGATCCACTCTGGACGAACCTCGTCCTCGAAGAACCCCAACGGACCAATGATCCTGTGGGTGAAATCGGATTGGATCCGTACTGCCCGTTGAGCTTCCCAGTACCGGTTCGCCCAGCTGAAAATCGCGTCGACTTGCTCCTGCGAATAACCTTTCGGAATCGTGAACTTCCGGCTGTTTGCCACTGCCATTTCAGGATCGAGGAGATAGCCATCAACGGCAGGGTGGATCGTCAACACATCGTTTGCGTGCCGCATTTCCTCCACGAATCTGTCAACAGACCGTGTGTCGCCCCAGCCGCCGTGTTGCCAGTAGGGGCCAAGCTGAGGCACGAGGGCATCCAGGGGGATGTCGAAGCACGCAGCCAGCGCGATGCTGGTCTCCAATTTCGGGGTTGTGAAGCCATGTTCGATTTTTCTGTAGTTGGCAACGTTCAAGCCGACCTCTCGGCTGATCTCGGTCTTGTTGAGTCCTCGACTCTCTCGCAACTTCCGTAATCGCTGAAAGTCGAACATTGAGATTACCTGTACAGATGCCAACCAAGCGCCCGCGCGCTGCTTCACACGAAATTTTAGAAACGCAACGCCATAGATGATAGGAGGAGTGCTGAAAGCGTTGGCCTTGGTTGGCATCAGAGGTCCCCAATCACCCGGGAACGGGGACATCAGCGACAAGACACGTCGTGATGCCCCCTTGCCAAGGCCTGGATTGAACCTCGCCCTGAGACGAAGAGACAGGCTTTGACCGGCACGAGCATGAGCCGGCACGAGGCTGGAGTCAACGATCTCGTCTCGACTTCTCAGGTGCTTCATTTCGTAAAAAGGAAGTGCCATGAGACGCGCATCATCAAAACGATGTTGCCCCCACGGGCAACCACAGACGATTTGCGCCCGATGCTTTGCGGCTGAACTAAACGATGTGGTCGAGAGGGCCATGGCCGCTGCCTCGGACGAAGTCCTAGTCAGCCCGCAGTATGGACTGCTCCGGAACTACGTCCAGCAGGGACTGCAGGTCTTCAATCGGGCGATCAATGACGGGGTCTTCGACGACTCCGGTGGTCCCGAGGATCTGACGCGCAGGTTGCTCGACTGAGCCGTCTGCAGACTCTTCGACGGACTCGGCGTGCGCCGAGTTCGTCACTTCTTCACTTCAATGACCCCTGCGTTCGTCGCTCAGCGGCGAGCCAGTTTGAGAAAGGATGATTCCATGCCTCGCATGAGGAACTTTCCCGTCACACATGCCGTGTTCATGTTGCTGGCGGTCGGGATCGACGGAACGCGTCAGGCTCTCCGCGAATGTGGCCTGGAAACCCGCAAGCTGTCGGACAGTCTGCGGAGGATGTTCCTGGAGATCTTCGACTACAATGAACGCGACTATGAAATCTTGCTGGATCAATGTGCCCACGAGGCGCCCATACGAGCGACAGCAGACTGGCTGGACATTTCTGCCTCGACCGTCTCGCGAAGGACACCGGGTCTCGCGCAGCGGTTCCGCCAGGGAGTGCTGGCCATTGTCATGTGCAACCTCCTCCGGCTGTATGAGAAAGCCGTTCTTTGGAACGACAACCCGCCTCGCGCCCTGCGTGGCGACAGCCACGTCTTCATCGTCTCGCTGCCGAATTCCAGTCAGGCATTCGCTGAGAGGCCGACCCGGCAGGATGTGGTCGTATTCCTGAAAGATCACTGGAATCACATCGACGTGTTCGGGCCACGGCTCGGAGCGATCAGTGGATGGAGGGAGACTGATGACACGTGGAAGCTAAGCATCGGCTTCGTAACCGACGACTTCTCAAGTGCGGTGGCAATGGCCCAAAGGTTCCATGAATCGGAGGTACTCGACTTTCGCACGAAGAGCGGATTGCCGGTATAGCCGAGTGGCACCAAGCCGCGAGCCCGTCACCCCTTGCTTGAGGTGGCGGGCCTTTTTTGTGCCATTGCCCAAACACCCAGAGAATCGCCTTACTGCAGTCGTTCGAGTACAGGCAGGATTATCTGTGGACAATGCCGCAATTCTCAAGTGACTCGTCAACTGGGTACAGGTATCCGCGTGTTGCAGACACCGACAGCTCTGGCTGAATGGGGACGTTCTGTCTCGATTGTGATCAGTCGTTCTGGCAACGAGCGGATAAAGACAAAAATGTGGCGGAGATCGAGAAGCAATGGACTTCACAAACTATGTGAAGTACAAGACAACTATGAACAGACAGAGACGACGACGTCGAGTCGACCGGCGAAAAGTTGAGAATCGAGGATCGAAGGCGACACGGGTTCTGGAGCGTGCGTGGAACAACTTGCGAAAAGTCGACGATCGCATTCCCGTGGCAGTCATTGTGCTCATCGATGCCCCTGGGCGGTCGAAGCGTCGAGGGCACTTCGCGATGTCGACTTGGACGTACCGAGGGGCAGACCGTGCGCATGAAGTTGGAGTCAGTCCAAGGTTGTTCATGCAACCGAAGGAAGTGCTGGCTACGATGTTGCATGAGGCAGCTCATGCCTCCCTTTCCGAGGAAGGCAAGAATGGGGGAATGGGATCAACTGCTTATTACCATACGAAAATCTTTCGAGACAGATGTCAGGAGTTCGGGCTCGAATGTGAGTTTCTCAACTCCCGGTATGGATGGACGATCACCCGATGGCCGCTCAGAGGAGGAAGAGACCAGATTCCAAGGAAGTACGCGCCGATCCTGACTGACATCAAACATCAACTGCCAGCGGGTGTGGAGTCCCAGGGCATCCTGAAGATTGTTAGTCGGAAACTCCCACAATCCGGACGGGTTCGATTGAGTTGTTGCTGTGACGAACTGAGGCGCATCTATGTTGCAAGGTCGGTTGCCGAATTTGGTGGAATCTTCTGCGAGTATTGTGGTCAGTCGTTCACGGACGGATAGCCCAAATCAGCCGGACGGACATTTCGCACGCGGAATGATGTTCCGATTGCCTATAGCGGGGGACAGATAAGTGTAGCGTCCCCAGCGGCGGACCGAGCATGAAACGTAGGCATTTCGGCGTCCAAACGCCGCTACACCAAAGTGGCCGTGGCACTAGTCGAGAATAACGCCCTGAAGAGAGTCACTGACAATCGAGAACAGGTCGTCAGCGAGCGCAAACCCACGATGAGTTTGTCAATTACCTGAGCTACGAATGGTTCTTTCGACCAATAGTCGAGTTCGTGCAAATACCAGATCTGACTTGGAAGTCGGTTTACAGATCGTTGCATGATCCGCATCAATGGGAATTGTGGAGACGCCGACGATACCGGGATCTGCACTCGTCTCATTAACGACCATGAAACCGAAGGTCGGCTTTTTCTCGAAGAGAACTTCGATATTGATACCAATCTTGGCGCAGTTGTTGCGAAACCATGTGTTCAAATTGCGAAGCTGGGGGTGATGAGATTCCAGCTCTTCGACCGTCACTGATGCGCTGTAAACCTTGCCGAGGTACTCGACGTAACCTGAGATGTCGGATCCGGAATGCGGCGTCGCGAGGAACATGATTGCCTTTGTGTTGTTTGCAATCTTCTCCCACTGGGAGTTGCCGTAGCCAAGAGCATGGCTCAGTGCCTGTTTGATCACGAGTCCACCGAGACTGTGAACGATGTAGATGACCGGTCGATTGCCGATGCCGGCTGATTCCAGTCGAGCCAATACGTTTGTCGCACGGTCGACCAATGGCATCGTGGTCCCCTTCCAGTTGGATGAACTGGCTTCGTAACCGAGAGACCAGACGCCAATTTGTGGGAATTCTTCGCCGAGCCATCTGGGGAAGAAGTCGTCGGGTTGGTCTTTGGGATGCCATGTGCTCTTGGCATCGCCATCGAGACCGTGAACGAAGACGACATCGGCGACACGATCAGGGTTTGAACATCCAATGATCTTAACGATGCCATCGACGTCGGGAACGCCGCCGTGAGCTATCGGTATCGTGTCACCGCACTCGAACTCCGTCTCGCGCGGAATGTATACCGTCTCGAATACGAGCTTATCGGCTGGATACGTCTCCTCGCAGAGATCGCAGAAGTAATTGCCCTGAGCATCAGGCTCCTCAAGCAGCGAGTCATCCCGGCCGCAGACAGGAAGTGATGTCGCGCTCACGACGCCCGCCACTTCATACTTTTCCAGCATGCTTTGCAGCTGGCCTTCGTCAACGTCGGTGAAGTCAGACGCTCTGCTAAGGCGGACCGCATTGCCCTGATTCTTGAAGAGATACTCGTCTACGGCTTCGACGTCCTCCTCAATGAAGTTCTGGTTAGCGACCAAAATGTCGGATTCTTGAAAGTACATACTGGACCTCTTCTTCGGTGCATTCGCCAAAGACTCCAACTCGCTGGTCGCTGGCGTAAAGTTTCGTGTGGATCTGGCGATCGAGTTTTCCATCGTTCGGCTGCCAGTAGAAGTTTCCGAGAACCGACGATGTCTGACCTAGCGCGTCGCGTGCCTTCTTCAGGTCAGGGTCATCGAATGCGTCGGCCTTACGGCTCTTGCTAGTAAACTGAGCCCGGCTTCCTTGCCCCGTCTCGTGGGCGACCTGCCGGTTGTTAACTTCATCCGACTTCTCCAGCTTCTTAATCGCCTTGCTGATTTTCACGCGGGTGAAGTTGCTGATGTGAACAGCATCTTCGATTGCTTCTTCGTATTCCTGCCGGATCTGGTCGTACCGTTCGCCGGTGGGCAGCCGCTGGATCATCAGCGCGGCGTGTCCGGTGTTCAGGTTCCAGTCGAATGATGTGATCCCGCGTGCGACCTTGTCTTCATAAGCCTTGTAGAGGACGCCGTCCTCTTCGCAGTCGAGATCGTCCCGACGGAGGTTCCACTCGCGTTTTTCAACCCAGATGAACCGGACACGGTCTGTTGACCACTCCACCGAGGATAGGGTTGGTTCATCCGGGAGTACGAGCGGTCGGCGGCGGTTAAACAATTCTTCGGCGTCGATCTTCTGCAATCGCTTCTTCGCGCGAGCTTCGGATTGCCAAGCGAGTTTTTCGCCGTCAGTGACTTTGAACAAATAGATATGCTGATTTCCCCAGCCCTCGATCGTGTCGAGCAGCCCAATCAGGCCGCCGGCGTCGATGGTCCCATCAGCGAGTGCCTCGTCGATGCGGTCGCGCAGTACCGACTTGTTGCCGGAGATCTGCAACTCCTCATCGCGCAGAAAACCCTTAATTGCGTCCTTGCGGTGGGCAAAAACGTAGTCAATCAGGCGGTCAAGCTCCTCCCCTTCCGGGAGCTGGGCATCTTCGATGATCTCAAGATCTGTTTCTGTCGCCATTTGAAAGGAGTATCCGCGTTTAGTTGTGCAGGCTGCTAGAGTCAGATCTGGCCAATCGCGAGTAGAACCTTCTCGACAGCATAGTGAACATCAGAGTCGTTCCATACTTCAACGATATTGTCGGCTGTTTGCTCCCGTGCGAGTAGCTGTGTGTACTCAGAAATAAGGCTGGGATTCGCTACCTGCTCAGCCCAGGGCTTACGCATGAAAACCTG
>JAGQPX010000292.1 GCA_020426505.1 Planctomycetaceae bacterium
TCGGGTAGCCCATCCGCTCGATGACGCCAAGTTCGAAGTCGAGTCGTTCACGATGCTTGGGTTCGATGTCATCGCCATATCGCCAAACGAGGCCCTCCTCGCAGATCTCGCGGAGGTATTGAATATCAGACTTGCCCGGCGGTGGCACGAAGACCGGGAAGTGTCGTTTGGTGAGGTCGAGATCGATGTCGACCCGGTCCGCGATCTCCTGCGAACGGGAGACCGCTTCCGCCCGATTGGGGAACGCTTCATACATCTGCTCAGGAGAACGGATGAAGAGTTGATCCGTGTCGATCTTCATCCGGTTCGTGTCGGAGACGTACGACTTCGTGTTCACGCAGAGCAGGACGTCGTGAACGTTCGCGTCATCCTGACAGAGATAGTGGGCGTCATTTGTCGCCACGAGCGGCAGGCCCATGCGGTCCGCGAGTGTGATCGTCGCCTCTGCACAGGACTGCTGAATCTCAACGCCGCCGTCCTGAATCTCCATGTAAAAGCGGTCGCCAAACAGGTCGCTGTACCAGCGTGTGAGCGACTCGGCCTTGTCCCACTCTTCGCCGAGGAGTAGGCGAGACAATTCACTCGAAGCACAGCCTGAGAGACAGATGATGCCCTCGTTGAATTCCTCCAGGAGTGCTTTGTCGATACGGGGTTTGTAGTAGAAGCCTTCGAGGTAGGCCCGTGAGGCCATCTTGACGAGGTTGCGGAAACCGATCGCATTCTGGGCCAGCAAGGTCAGGTGAAAGGACGCCTCTTTCATCCGACTGGCACTGCGGTCCGTCCGATGTCCGGGAGCAATGTACGCCTCATATCCGAGGATCGGATTGATCTCGTGCTTCTTGCACGTCTGATAAAACTCCAATGCCCCGTACAGGTTGCCGTGATCGGTAATCGCACAGGCGTTCATGCCTTGTGCCTTCACACGCTGGACGAGGTCCGGAATGCGGTTCGCCCCGTCGAGGAGACTGTAGTGCGTATGGCAGTGCAGGTGGGCGAATGGCCGAGTCTCAATCGCGGGTGCCGCCTCAGTCTCAGCCGTGATCGTGATGTCGCACATGGCTCTCCGTAACCGTTGCTCGCAGATCGATGTGACTAATGACACTGATTCTATCATGCAGACGTCACGAAACAATCAGCGGGAAGATTGGGCACATTTGCCGGTTGGAACCATCCCGAAACCGTTTCTGATTGCGGGAATAACGTCCATGAACGGGGTGGCATCCTCTGTACACACGATCAGAATCTTCTTCTTGCGCGAAGAATCACTTTCCCGAATAGAACACGGATGACGCCGATTCGGCGGATTCCCACAGATTGCTAAATAGGATTCTCCGCGTATCCGATCCCATGACCAGGAGACGAGATGCTTCTGAGACGGTCGGTCTCGTCCCTCACAAAAGATGAAATCTGCGCCAATCTGCCCGATCCGTGTCATCGGCGTTCTATCCCGTTTGGTTCTGGCGTCACCCGGAGAATTGCTCCGGGTTCATAGAATCTCGAAAAAACCTCGACCGAAGCCGGAATTGTTCACTTGACATATCGTTAGGTTACGATATATTGATGTGAAGGAGGTGGCACATGGCGACCAAAACGAAATCAAAAACCAAAGAACTGCCCGTCGGCAACGCAAACGAGTTCTCGCAGGCGGCCGAATGCCTGAAGACGCTTGCCCACCCGGTGCGGCTGCGGATGGTGCAGATGTTGCTCCATGGACGTTACACCGTGGGCGAACTGGCTGCCGACTGCAATGTGCCGGACAATGTCGCGTCGGAACATCTTCGGCTCATGCAGCGATGCGGGTTCTTCACCAGCGAACGGGAAGGACGCCGCGTGTATTACCAGGTCGCGGAGCCTCACCTTCAAAACATCATGAACTGCATCGAGGACCGGTTCCTTTCGGACATTTCATGAACAACGACAACTTGTCCTTTTTTGCACATTATCTCGCCACTTTGCGAGGTAACGATACTACGACCATTTGAGAGGAGATCACAAATGAGTAACGCACAATCAATTTCCGTTCAACAGCTGTGCCAGAAGCATGACGACCTTCAAGTCGACCTGATTGACGTCCGCACGCCTGTCGAGTTCCGCGAGGTACACGCTGACGTTGCTCGCAACGTGCCGTTGGATGCACTCGATCCGCATGCGGTCATGAAGGAGCGAAACGGCTCCTCCGAACGACCGTTGTACGTCATTTGCAGAAGCGGCGCCCGAGGTGCCAAGGCTCAGCAGAAGTTCGTCGACGCCGGTTATACAAACGTCATCAATGTGGAAGGCGGAACGGAAGCCTGGGTCTCGGAGGGGCTTCCCGCCACGCGAGGGAAGAAGGCGATGTCGCTGGAGCGGCAGGTGCGGATTGCGGCGGGCTCGATCGTGTTCGCCGGGGCGGTCGCTGCGATGGTCACGGGGAACGTGTACCTCGCAGGGATTCCTGCCTTCGTCGGTGCGGGACTGGTGTTCGCAGGCGTCACCGACACCTGCGCCATGGGCATGCTGATCGCCAAGATGCCGTGGAACCAGGTCTGCAACGACGGCACCAGCTGCGCAGTCAAATAACAAGAATCGTAGAAACTGAGGAAATCAACAGTGACCATTATCCTGGGTGGAGCATTGATCATCGGCGTGACGCTGGGCCTGTTAGGCTCCGGCGGTTCGGCGATCACCGTTCCGGTCTTGGTCTACCTCGTGGGACATGCGACCAAACAATCCATCGCAGAGTCGATGGCGATTGTGGGTTTGATCTCGATCGCGGCAGCAGTCCCCTATGCCCGGTCGAAGCAAATTGACTGGCGGAGCGTCTGGTACTTCGGCGTGCCTGGGATGCTCGGAACCTTCATTGGTGCGTGGATCGGCGGTCTCAGCTTTGCTGCGATCCAACTCGTGGTCTTCGGCGGTGTGTTGATCGCAGCGGCGTATGTGATGCTTCGCAAGCCTGGTGTGACTGAGTCGGAGGATGACTCAGCCGACATTCATCGTTCCCCGATCTGGAAGATCGCGATCGAAGGCACGGTCGTCGGCATCGTGACCGGCTTTGTGGGGGTCGGCGGCGGATTCCTGATCGTGCCGGCACTCGTGGTGTTCGGTCGACTGCCGATGCGGCTGGCGATCGGAAGCAGCCTTGTGATCATCGCACTCAAATCGGCAATCGGCTTTGCCAAGTACCAGCACTATCTGATGGAACATGAAATGTCGGTCGACCTGCAGACCGTTGCCATCTTTGTGCTGCTCGGTGTCGTCGGAAGCCTCATCGGCAAAGCGATCAACGCTCGCTTGAACCAGCAAGTGCTTAAACTGGTATTTGCCGTGTTCCTCGTCCTGCTGGGCGGATTCGTGATCGTTCACGAAGGAGGCAAACTCGTTCATCGATCGACGGAACAAGTTGAAAACGTTTCATCCAACATCCACATGACGAGTGATAATTCGCTCGTGACTCACAAATAAGGAGAACTCCAATGTTGCTGAAATACTTTTACGATCAATCACTGGCACATGCGTCCTACATGGTCGGCTGCCAACGCGCCAATGTCGCTGTCATTGTCGATCCGGGACGAGACATCGAGCAATACCTTGAGATGGCCGAGCGAGAAGGCCTCAAAGTGACGGCTGTCGCCGAGACACACATTCATGCGGACTACGTCTCCGGAGCAAGGGAACTCGCCGACCGCGTTGGTGCCAAGCTGTACGTGTCCGATGAAGGACCGGCTGAGTGGAAATATCAGTACGTTGATCAGTATGACCATCAACTTCTCCACGAGGGTGACTCGTTCATGATCGGCAACATCAAGTTCGATGTCATGCATACGCCGGGTCATACGCCAGAAAGCATTTCGTTTGTGCTGACCGATCAGGGGGGAGGTGCTGACGAGCCGATGGGCATCTTCACCGGGGACTTCGTATTCGTCGGTTCGATCGGTCGACCGGACCTGTTGGAGGAGGCAGCCGGTCTCGCCAACACTGCTGAACCGGGCGCGAGGGACCTGTATCACTCCGCAGAACGCTTCAAGAAACTCCCCGACTACTTACAGGTCTGGCCGGCCCACGGGGCGGGAAGTGCTTGCGGCAAAGGGTTAGGAGCGATCCCCTCCTCAACCGTCGGTTACGAGAAGCTGTTCAACCCGGCACTCCAGTTCACAGACGAAGAGGAATTCGTGAAGTACATCCTGGCAGATCAGCCGGAAGCACCGAAGTACTTTGCCGTGATGAAGCGAGTGAACAAGGAAGGACCGGAACTGCTCAAAGACCGAGGACTGCCCGAATCTCAACCGCTCGACCAACTCGCGTCGGCATTGGATTCAGGGACGGTGATTGACCTGACAGCGTCAAAACAGTTCGGCGAAGCCCATGTGCCGCGATCGATCAACATCCCCGTGCCTATGCTCGCCGGATGGGCCGGATGGGTTGTCGATTACTCAACGCCGACGCTTCTGATCGCCAGCCCGGACCAACTCCCAGAGGCGATGCGTGTCTTGCGAAAGATCGGACTGGACGATGTGCGGGGCTACTTCGATGTTGCCAAGGTCCGCGAAGCAGGACTGGCGACCGAGAGCTACGAGTCCGCGACACCATCTGCGTTGCGATCACAAATCGAATCGGGAGACGCCCTGCTGATCGATGTGCGGTCGCAAGACGAATGGAACCACGGTCACATCCCGGCTGCAGAGCACCGATTCCTCGGTCGACTGCCGGACAACCTCGACTCGCTCCCACGCGATCAACCCATCATCACCCAATGTCAGACCGGCGGCCGCTCCGCGATCGCCGCAAGCATCGTGCAGGCAACGGGTCGTGAGGTCATCAACATGACAGGCGGCTACGGAGCGTGGGAGCGGGCAGAGCTGCCAACTTCCACCGGCGAAGCGACCGAAGCATGCGAGGTCGGTGCAGGCCAGTGTGCCTGAGGGACAGGTCGCATCGCCGACTGACGGGTGCCATCCGCGCGAACTCAGGGATTTGATACATTGCATCGACAGAGCCTTTCTGGAGATCTCTGCTGATGACCATTCTGTATCGCGATGAGTTGTTCCTTCAGCACGACACGGGCATGCACCCGGAGTGTGCTGCGAGATTGGAATCAGTCCATGCAAAGCTGGACGATTCCGGCATCATGAACCGGGTAACGTCCGGTGCGATCAAGTCGGCGGCTGTGGAGACACTGACGCTCACCCATACTCCGAAACATGTCGTCCGTGTCGATCAACTCGCACAGCACGGCGGCGGTCGACTCGATCCGGATACGGTCGTCTCGCCGAAGTCCTATGAGGTGGCGACTCATGCTGCCGGGACAGCCATCGCAGCAGTCGATGCGGTGCTGGGCGGCGAGCATCAGACCGCGCTCAGCCTCAGCCGACCGCCGGGCCATCATGCCCTGCCGGATCGGGCGATGGGGTTTTGCCTCTTCAATAACATTGCTATCGCCGCGAAACATGCCATCGGGGAACATGATCTCGATCGCGTGCTCATCGTCGACTGGGACGTCCATCACGGCAACGGCACGCAGG